>CANGWH010000089.1 GCA_947457565.1 Flavobacteriales bacterium | reverse complement strand
TTTTTACTGCATTTGATTCGCAATATTGCTTAAAGGCAGTTTCGTATGCTTCTGCATTCGCCGATGCCTCTAATTGGGCAAACGCATCAGCGATAGCTAATAAATGATCGTTGGTATTTTCTTTCCATTTTTTGGCAACAATTTCTTCTTCGTAGGTCTCCGGTTCCGCAAAGAAATAAATTCCCTGAGTAACAACATCCTTGGCAAACTGCACTTTCTCACGCATCAAAACCACTACTTGCTCTACGTATTCCTTACGAACATCAAAGCCCTTTTCTTGGATCTGAGGCATTAACATATCCGCTACCGCTCCAGGATCCATCGCCAACAAATACTGATGATTAAACCAATAGGCTTTGTTTACATCGAATTTCGCCCCCGCTTTACTCACCCGCTCCAAACTAAACGCTTCAATTAAATCTTCCATGGAGAAAATTTCCTGATTGCCGCTAGGGTGCCATCCCAACAAAGCCAACATATTGGCCACAGCCTCAGGGAAATACCCACTTTCGCGGTACCCGCTGCTAATTTCTTCGGTTTTAGGATCTTTCCATTCCAAAGCAAACACAGGGAAACCCAATCGATCTCCATCGCGTTTGGATAATTTTCCATTGCCTTCAGGTTTCAACAACAACGGCAAATGCGCAAACTGAGGCATCACCGATTCCCAACCCAAATAACGATATAGCATCACATGCAACGGCGCACTGGGCAACCACTCCTCTCCGCGAATCACATGAGAAATCTCCATCAAATAATCATCCACTACGTTGGCCAAGTGGTACGTTGGCATACCATCCCCCTTCAACAATACCTTATCATCCATGGTGGATGTATTAACAACTACCCAACCTCGGATCACATCGTGAAAACGAACCTCTTCCTTGCGCGGAAGCTTAATTCTAATTACAAACGCATCGCCATTGGCCAATCTAGCTTGAACCTCGTCCGCTGGTAAAGTCAATGAATTTTTCATGCTCATTCTACTCACCGCATCGTAAGCCGGCTGCATCTTGCTGGCTTCCAAACGCTTGCGCATTTCTTCTAATTCTTGTTCTGTATCAAATGCATAATATGCCAAACCGCGTTCCACCAAATCATAGGCATACTGCGCGTACATAGGCTTTCGCTCACTCTGCCGATACGGCGCATGCGGCCCGCCGTGCTCCGGTCCTTCGTCTATCTCTATTCCTACCCACTTTAAACTCTGTAAAATATATTGCTCCGCACCCGGAACAAACCGATTCTGATCGGTATCCTCAATCCGTAAAATCATCGTTCCGCCGTGTTTTCTGGCCAATAAATAATTATACAATGCCGTTCTAACACCACCAATGTGCAGGGGTCCGGTTGGACTGGGTGCAAATCTCACCCGAACAGGTCTCTCGTTGCTCATAATTCCCCGCAAAGTTAATTATCTTTGCAGTATGTCTTTGATAGAAAAGGTAAACAGTGGCATCATTGAGGCCATGAAAGCAAAAAATCAAGATCGCTTACGCGCTCTAAGAGGTATGAAAAGCGCATTTTTACTGCTTCAAACGTCCGAAGGTGTAACCGAAGTGACCGATGAAATGTGCATTAAATCATTGCAGAAATTAGCGAAACAACGCAAAGACAGCCTCGAAATCTACCAACAACAGGGACGCGAAGACCTTGCAGTTATAGAACAAAGCGAATTAGCAGTAATTGAAGAATTTCTTCCCGCGCAAATGAGCATTGAAGAAATCGAAAAACAAGTAGCGCAAATTATT
Source organism: Flavobacteriales bacterium (assembly GCA_947457565.1). Classification (GTDB taxonomy): domain Bacteria; phylum Bacteroidota; class Bacteroidia; order NS11-12g; family UBA955; genus JAGKXC01. The sequence continues at coordinate 6,216 of CANGWH010000089.1, read as the reverse complement.
GCCGATGCGGGTGTGTCTGGTCCTGCAGCGATGGGTAAAGTAATGCCTTTAGCCATGAAAGCAATGGGTGGACAAGCCGATGGAAAATTAATCAGCGAAGCTGTAAAAAAATTGCTTGCTTAAATCTTTCCATACGTACCGATAATAAGCTCCTGCTTCTGTAACGCTAAATAATATCCAACTTTTCTTGGACAATGTCTAACTTTTCTTGGAAAGTGCCCACCCCTCCGTGGATAAATAATTAGTGCCGATTAATCCATCAACAGGGCCATGGCCTCAGCAACTTTGCCTGTGGAAATCCATTCCTTAGCCAGCAATTCTACCGCCTGCCTGTCCGAGTAATCCACCACGGTAGTGGATTTAATTTCTTGAACCCAACTATCTTCTGGAATCGCTGCCAAAGCGGATAACGCACCTAAGTCGTTGGCCGATAATACATCGCTATATTTTATGCTGGAAGGTAAGCCATCATAACCCACCGTAACCGCCATGGGTTGGGCCAATTGAAAGGTAGCATCCCTATCGGTTCTGCAATACCAAGATCCGCCCATTCTACCAACTAATTTTATTTTGAATGGATCAATTTTACCATCGGAATCCAAAATCGATTCGGAAATATGCATTTTTAGCACTTCGGCAATCACCAACTTCCCCGATCCCCCACCGCTGCCAAATTCTTTGATTTCCAACACTTTGCACTCCATTTGGACCGGAGATTCCGCCACGCGTAATGGCTTTACCAAATCAGACGGTATCGACGTAAAACCTGCTTTCTCAAATTCACTTACACCATGCTCCCAAGGTGCAGCTGCTACATTCATCTGATTAACAATATCTTCCGAAACCACATTAATTACAACCTCGCCCGTTTCTTTCGCATTCAAATACGTCTGTTTCGGGGTTCCATCCCTGCCCGAATTATTGGGTGAAAAAACCACAATCGGAGGATTGGCACTCACCACATTGAAAAAACTAAACGGTGCCAAGTTGTGCCTGCCCAAACCATCAATTGTACTAGCAAAACATATGGGACGTGGACTAATACTGCCCAATAAATATTGATGCAGCTGTGGCAATGCCGTGGTTTGAGGGTCGATAACTTTGTACATTTTTGTGCGATTTAGAACTGCTGTATTTTGTTAAATGATTATTGGGAAACCCGCAAATAGAGAAACCTACTTTAAGGAATGCCCCATCTTGGTTTTTTTTGTATTCAAATATTTGGCATTGTGTGGATTGGGCTCAACCTGTAACGCAATATTTTCTACTACCTCCAAACCATACCCCACCAAACCCGTTCTTTTTCTCGGATTATTACTCATCAAACGCATTTTTCGCACGCCCAAATCCCGCAGTATCTGTGCTCCTACCCCATAATCTCGTTCGTCCATGGTAAAGCCCAATTGCAAATTCGCCTCCACCGTATCCAACCCCTGCTCCTGTAGCTTATACGCTTTTAATTTATTCAGTAATCCAATGCCCCGGCCCTCTTGATTCATATAAACAATTACGCCTCGACCTTCCTCGTTAATTAAATCCATCGCTCGGTGCAATTGCTCGCCACAATCGCATCGACAACTGCCAAAAATATCCCCGGTCATGCAACTGGAATGAACCCTAACCAAAACAGGCTCATCTTCGTTCCAAGACCCTTTCACCAGCGCCAAATGTTCTTGCTGTGTATCTTTCTGCCTAAAAGCCACCAAATCAAAATCGCCATGCTCGGTAGGCATCTCTACCGAAATTTCACGCTGAATCAAGGATTCATGCTTCAACCGATATTTAATTAATTCCTCAATGGAAATAATCTTCAAATTCAATTTTTGAGCAATCTCCATCAATTCCGGAAGCCTGGCCATTTCACCGTCCTCTTTCAATATCTCCACTATGCAGCCCGCGGGTTCAAAACCGGCAAGTACCGATAAATCCACAGCAGCTTCAGTATGACCTGCTCTTCGCAATACTCCACCTGCTTTGGCTACCAAAGGAAAAATATGACCGGGTTTCCCCAATTCTTCTATCTTGGTTTTTGGGTTGATTAGTGCCTGAATGGTTTTTGATCGGTCCGATGCGCTGATACCTGTAGTACAGCCATACCCCAACAAATCCACCGACACGGTAAAAGCCGTAGCATGCGTGGCAGTATTGTTATTCACCATCATTTCAATCCCTAATTCTCGACAGCGTTCTTCCACCAAAGGCACACAAATTAACCCTCTGCCCTCTTTAGCCATGAAATTAACCAATTCAGGAGTCATGTTTCTAGCAGCAGTAAGAAAGTCGCCCTCGTTCTCCCGATTTTCATCGTCTACCACAATAACCACCTTACCCGCTTGAATTTCTGCAATTGCCTCTTCGATCGTATTTAACTGAATGCCATTATTTTCCATGTTTCTGAGATTACTCTACTGCTATCTGCTTACAAAATTACATTAGATAATTCATCGCATCCCCATGGATTGACGGAAAGTTTTGGTAACTTTGGAATAAGCCAATGCTAATATAAAAAACGATGCCTAACACCTCAAAAATCGCCCTAAAAAATCACTGCCTTCAAGTGCTAGAAAATCAAGCTAAAGAAATGCAAAACACGTTGGCGGAAATTCAATTGGCCCTGGAAGAGGAAACCAAAAGTTCCGTGGGTGATAAATACGAAACCGCCCGAGCACAGTTGCAAGCAGAACAAAAACGAATAGACCAACAACTATTGCACATCATTGCTCAGCACAAAGCCCTCCACGATCTAAACCACGATCCCCATACCGTTATCGATGAAGGTAGCACGATTGAACTAATCCTTGGGGATAAACATCTCAACATTTATATCGGAGTTGCCCTGGGTGCATTGGTTTTCGTGGATACCCACTGGCAGATAATTTCGGAAATTTCCCCGCTAGCCCAAGCTATTAAAGGAAAAAGAGCTGGAGATGCTTTTGTGTTTCAAGGCAAAAACTGCCAAATCATTACGGTTGGATAATCAACCATAATTAATTGACACATTTGTTGACTATTTAACCGAAATTTAGCCAAAGCCTATTTCTTAAATTTTACGATTCCAATAATTCCTCCAAAGCCATCCTAACTTTATCGGTATTGGGCAACATCACTTGCTCCATGCCCATGTTTAGAGGAACGGCTGGAATATCCTCACTGCCCAACGTTCTAATGGGGGCGTCCAGGAATTGAAAACACTGTTGAGTGGCTCGTCCAGCGATCGCTTCCGCGAAACTGTTCTTTAATGTTTCTTCGGTAAGAACCATTATTTTTCCGTGTTTTTTGGCTAATGAAACCACCGCATCTTCATCGTACGGGGCCAACGTTCTCAAATCCAATACTTCCACTTGACCTACCAACGATTTCGCCGCATTCATAGCCCAATAAACGCCCATACCGTATGTTACCACTCCCACCGAAAGTCCTTTTCGAACCATATCCTCCGAAGCTTCTAACACCACTCTGGCCTTACCAAAAGGAACTACATAGTCTTCCGAAGGTTCGGGGGTCTTCGCCAAATCCGTACCAGGTACCTTGCTCCAGTACAGACCCTTGTGCTCAAACATCACCACCGGATTGGGGTCGTAAAAAGCCGATTTCATCAAACCTTTCATATCGGCCGCATTCGATGGATAGGCAATTTTTATTCCCTTAATGGGCAATATAGAACTTTCTACGGTTCCTGAATGATAGGGTCCACCACCGCCATAAGCACCCGTTGGAACACGGATTATGGAAGCCACGGGGAATTTACCCATGCTCAAATATGTACTTTTACTTAATTCGGTAACCAATTGGTTAACACCCGGCCAAATATAATCGGCAAATTGTATTTCAACGATGGGTTTACAGCCCACCGCACTCATACCAGCCGTAGAACCTACGATATACGCCTCTTGAATGGGGGTATTAAACACTCGGTTCTTCCCGTATTTCTCTGCCAAAGTAGCGGCTTCCCGGAAAACACCGCCCAAGCGCAATCCTACATCCTGTCCATACAATAAGGCTTCAGGATGTTTCTTTAAAATTTCGTCTACCGCATGCAATGCAGCATCCACCATCATCACCGTTTCGGCACCCTGCGGTGAACGCTCACCCCTTTCCGACGTAATCTCCGTAGGCGCTTCTACATGGTGGTATAACGAGGATGGTTCAGGATCCGCTGCATTCTTCGCCTTTTCAAAATCTTCGGCCACCACAGCAGCCGCTTGATCGTGTATGCTCTGCAGTTCCGCTTCGCTCTCGCCCAACGTAATCAACAACTCCCGCAAACGTGGCAAGGGATCCAACCGCAAGTGCTGCTCCAAATCATCGCGGTACCACTCACTGCGCACACCGCTGGTATGATGCCCCAACAAAGGAACTTTCACATGCATCAACATCGGAATTCGTTCATTTCTAACGGTTTCCAACGCCTTCTGCATTTCGGTATAACATTGTACAAAGTCAGAACCATTCACCCGAACCCTGCGCAAACCCTTAAAACCCAAAGCATAATCAAAGGCATCCATGGCACGCATCTCATCGCCACTGGCCGAAATTCCCCAATCGTTATCTTGAATTAAATACAATATGGGCAACTTATGCAAAACTGCCATCTGTAAAGCTTCCGCTACTTCGCCTTCGGTAACACTTCCATCGCCCAACGAACATAAAACTATGCCTTTTTCTGCAGCAGTAAGTAACCCTTCCGATTCCAAATACCGCAAGCCATGGGCAGCACCCGTAGCCGGTATCGCCTGCATGCCCGTTGCCGAACTTTGGTGAGGCATAACCGGCATTCCCTCCCTGCGCAAGGAAGGGTGTGCATAATACGTTCTTCCTCCGCTAAAAGGATCATCGGCTTTGGCCAATAACTGCAACATTAATTCGTAAGGTTGCATCCCCATAGACAGCAAAATACTCTCATCCCGATAATAGGGATAGGCATAATCCACCGATTTTAATAACATTCCCGCGGCTATTTGTATCGCCTCATGCCCTTTGGAAGTACTATGAACATACTTGGTAATCGGTCTGTTCTCTTCATAAATTGCCGCCATCGCTCTCGCCGTCCCCATCAATTCCCAAGCTTTTAGCAGAATATCTTTGCCAACCATATTTAAACTGCAAGTTTACGGAAATTTCGCCGCATAGCACAGCCACAAGGTTTCTACCTAAAAAGTTTATACCCATCATAAGTTAAAGATTTCTTTCTTCTTACTATATTGCACCTTTATTTAGCGCTCATAAGCCTATGAAAGTAACTGTACTACTTGCTTTTACCGCATTTTTTTCGTATATTCCTTTTTCCAATGCCCAGCAGACGGACGAGACTCCTCCAGACAGTATTGAAAAGTTTGAAGTTATCACCATCAAACAAAACCGTTTAAAGGAAAAACTGAAAGAATCTCCCCTCACCGTAGAAAGTATGGGCTCTCAAAGCATTCGAGAAACCCCAGCATCGGATTTTTACGAAGCCCTCGGACACCTTAAAGGGGTAGACGTTACCAGCGCCAGCCTCGGTTTTAAAATTGTAAATACCCGCGGATTCAACAGTACCAGCCCCGTCAGAACACTACAAGTAATAGATGGGGTTGACAACCAATCGCCCGGTTTAAACTTCTCCCTCGGCAACTTCTTGGGAGCCAGCGAATTGGATGTCGTTAACCAAGAAATCGTTGTGGGTGCTTCCAGCGCCTATTATGGGCCAGGGGCCTTTAATGGAGTGATTTCCATGACCACCAAAGACCCGTTCAAACACCAAGGATTACAGGTGAAACAAAAAATTGCCGAACGCGGACTTACCGAAACCGCTATCCGATATGCAAAAGCCTTTGGCGGCAAACCCGGAGAAGAGAAATGGGCCATGAAAGGAAATATCTTTTACATGCAAGCCTACGATTGGGAAGCCGATAATCTCGATGCCGTAAAGTCGGGGGGAGCAATGGATAGCATAAACAACCAATTTAACCCCGGTGGTTACGATGCCGTGAACCGTTACGGTGATGAATTAATAAATCCAAACGAAAATAATGCAACATCGCGCTCCCAGCAATGGCAATACCCCGGTTTGATGCGTTTCAACAGACAGGGATACATGGAAAAGGATATTGTAGATTATAACACCTACAACTTCAAGACATCCTTCATGACGGCCTATCGCCCAAATCCTAAAAAATCTGCTCAACTTGAATATCAAGTAAACTACGGTATGGGCACAACCGTGTATCAGGGCGATAA
>CANGWH010000088.1 GCA_947457565.1 Flavobacteriales bacterium | reverse complement strand
GTTACTTGCATAATCCCATTGCTGAGTGGTTTGATATTGATTCGTCAATTACCTTTCCATTTAATAAAAATTATACCAGCTTTATTGGCCAAATTGATCTCCAAAGTAAAGATTCAATGCCTCAACGGTTGTTTTCGTTTTCTACGAGTTCGGAGGCCTTTGGAGAAGGTAGATTCGCTGGGGGTGTTCTTGGTTTATTGTTGTTAGAGAAAGAATCAGCGGGGAATTGGCGAGTTAAATCGTTAAATCCGGCAGTAATGTACCAAGGAAGTTTTGGAAAAGCGGCCGGGTTGTTTACCGTGCTTAACTCAAAAGACTTTGGGAATATTTTGGTGTTGAATTGTCCAAGTATTGAGGCTACTGATATTGAAGGTTGTAATTCATACGTAGAAGATTCCTATTTGATAGACGGCAACAATTTGGATTTAATTACCCGAATCCCTAGAGCCCAAAAGATTTGTAGAGAGGCATCGCCCATTGACGCGCTGCTAGACTTTCCTATTTGGACTATGGAAATGAAGCTAGTACCCATGGGTAAGTCGAGCATCAATCTTGAATTGAACGTAGAAGGTATGTATATGGTAACATCAGAACTCAGCGAGAATTGGCAGTATATGGGCTTGTTGCACGAGTTGCCATCATTCCTTAGAAAGAAATTTCCAGATAAATTCAAGCAATCAGAAATTTCCATTGCCGATGGACCCATAGCCAAGAGTGAATCGTTGCTGGCTGAGGATTCAACTACAACGGCCGATAGTAAAGAACCTGTTTCGCTAAAGGCCTTTTTTATACCCTACAAAGCAAAAATAGGTTCTCAGATTTCGATTTCTACATCGGATGGTAAAATGACTGTTGCACCATGGAAGATACAATTGGAGTCGAAATAGTTAGACCCCCGATGAATTAACTTTTTTACCCGAAACCTACCGAATTTGTATTACGATTGCTGTAGGATTTAATACGTTCTTCGGCGGCTAATTGTTCGATGAGTTTAATTTTTGATAATCTACTACCGAGAATCTTCTCAATTTCAAAACGAGCATAAATATTTGAAATTTCTCCGGGGCTAAAATTGAACTTTTTAGCAAGGGTTGAGCATTCGCTTACGTTAAGTGCTGGGAAATACAATTTCCAAATTTTGGCGGAAGATTGAGAATCTGGCTTTTCGAAGAAAACTTTAAATAAAAATCTTCGTTCAAAGGCTAAGTCTAAATTCTCTGTTAGATTAGTAGTTGCAAATAAAATACCTTCAAAACGTTCCATTTCTTCCAAGAAAATATTCTTTACAGAGTTATTCATAGCATCCACACTGCTACTTACATTGATTCTTTTTCCCAATAGGGCATCAGCCTCATTAAAAAGTAGAATACATTCTTTTTGCGATTGTTTCTTTAATTTCTTGTATTGATAAAAAACCTTTCGGGCATTTTTTTCGCTTTCTCCAACCCATTTATTTTGAATTTGAGCTACGTTTATTTCTAAAATGGGCAAATCGAATTCTTTTGCCATTTGATAGCAAAATTCCGTTTTACCCGTGCCCGGATACCCATAAAAAAGGGTAGTTAATCCCAACTTTCTTTTACCGAGTTTTTCTTTGATTTTTTCGCGGATATCGGGATTTAGGGATTTTTGAATTGGACGAAGTTTAATTTTGGTAGCTTCATCAAAAATTAACTTCACCGTTTCAATTTCTGATGGTTTTTTATGGGGTATAGTAATAATTTTGCAATCCAATAAACTAGTAATAATGGAAGGGTCTAGTTCTGGAAGTAACGTTTCTATTCCAGCATCGCTTACATCCAACTCTAATTGATCATTTACCTGACCATTGCCATGAATTTCAAAATAACCATCGGCAATCGGACCCCAAGACTCAGAAATAATTTCCTGGTGTAGAAATGATTTTCTTTCCCATTGATTGAGTTGTTTATTCATGAAAAATTCGTCCAAATTGGTGGATTCATCTAAAATTACTTTTCTAGCCAGCGTGTAAAAAAATAGCTGTGTACCGTAAAAGTCCCAAGCATTGTTGCCAAAATACTTTCGTGCTTTTTGAACAATGGTTAACTTACCGTTATTGTCCAAATTTAATTCTTCTTCAAACTCAGTTTCTTCCATTGGCGTACCATGAAATAAACTATGTCGATGCGATTCATGATTGAAAATTTGAACAATCCTTTTAAGCAGGGGAATAATTCCATGGGCGTTTAATTCTGCCAAGGTATCCCAATCTTCATTTTCCAGTATTCTACTGTAACGTTTATTTATTTGAAACTCTTCCCAATTGCGAGATTCGGATCTTACAATAACATGACTTCTTGTCAACTGCTTAATAGCCAAAATAATATCGGATCTTTTCCGGTTAAATTTAGAAAACAATGCCATTAATCTTGCTTCCGTGATGGTTTCTAAGTCAGGCCCTTTCGTGGCAACCACTGCAAGAATGCCAATTTCAAGTTGATTGAGTTTTAACAGAATGCCTAATTCATTTATATCATTTGAGCTCTCTAAAAAATTGGGATTGGTAAGATTGTAAATGGAATTACTAATCGATTCTAGGCGATGATACAGAGATTGATTGTTTTTTAAGGGATTGATCATTTTGGTAAATTTTTTGACAAAAAATGTCTTATAAATTACTAATATGATCTTAAAAAATTATTGGGTACTGACGGGGAAATAATCCACAATTTTGATAAACAAGCGAAAATACTGGTAATTTTCTATCTGTTTTTTTGGGGCATGTTCTGAACTAACTATAATTGACCTTTGCGGGTATCACTTCAACCATCAGGAGAAATAATTAGTAGAAAGTGTTTATTAAAGCTACGATGAATACTTATTCTGGTAAAGTGGTAATTAGCGCTGGTAGAATTGGAAATAGGATTAGTTGATTTTTATAATCTCATGCTCAGAAATCTCAATTTTTCTGAGTTTATACAATTGACCCACAGATTCTTTGAACGATTTTTTACTCATTCCCAATAATTCACGGATTTCTTCAGGACTGGATTTATCGCCCAATGCCAATTTTCCCTTATTCTTTTCTAAATGTTCTAAAATAACCTCGGTATGTCCTTTTACTTTCCCACGGCCCAAGGGCTTAAGCGATACATCAATTAATCCATTTTCACGGACCATTTTCACAAATCCGTGCACAGTATCCCCCAGTTCAACAGTCTGATAGACTTCGTTTTTATAAAACATACCTTGATACCGTTGATTGATAATGCATTTAAAACCCTTTTCAGTTTCTTCGAAAACCAATGCTTCTATGGATTGTCCCGATTGAAAGGGTACTTCTTCTCGATTTAGCCATTTTGCCACCCTGCCAGAGGCTAATAATCGGTCGGTCTTTTCATCTCGATACAGAAAAACAACGGTGTTGGAACCAGGTTTCATTCTGCTGTATTGTTCCTTGAAAGGTACAAAGAGGTCTTTTTCCAACCCCCAATCTAAAAATGCGCCGATGGGTGTTGCGGCTACAACTTCCAAACAAGCAAATCGATATAACTCGATTTTGGGTTGACGGGTAGTGGCTACCAATCTATCTTCGGAATCCCGATAGATAAAAACAGTGATTACATCGCCCTCCTGTGCTGTGGGTGAGCAATATTTGTTAGGAAGTAGTACTTCGTTGCCGTCTTCGTCCCGCAAATACCAACCTTGCTGAGTATCCCTGCCGTATTGAAGATCCAAATAATGGCCCGTTTTTATCATCGATGTACAAAATTCGGGGTAATTCATCACAAAACACCCATGGTAAACGTGTAATTACGGATAAACGCAAAAAAAATGAAATCGCATTACGGATTTAACCCAAAACCCGTGTAACAGAATACTAATATTTTATGGATAATTGCTTTCTGAATTATTAACTATGAGAGACCCCAATACCCCTAAGTATTTTATCAGTCGCGCTTGGATTTATTCCAAAGAAATGTTCCCTGTACTGATTTATTTACCTTATGTAATTGCCCTTTATGGCTGCGTAAATTTTGTGGTTCAAATTCTTTCCGGCGATCCCGTTGTGATCGATACGATGGCCATCGTTGGGATGATTTCAGCATTTTTTATGATGCTATTAATGCGAACTTTCGATGATTTGAAAGACATCGAAATTGATATTGAACTATTTCCCCACCGTGCTACTGCCAGAAAAGCGGTTCTGAAATCCGATATCGTTGCCATTTCTTTAATTTCGTTTTTGGTATTATTAAACACTAACATTTTTTTCGGACAATCCACTTTACCTGTGTTTGCCATCATGATTTCTTACTGCTTGTTAACGTTCAAATGGTTTTTTGCCGAACAATTTCATCGAAATCACATATTTATTACCATGATGGATCATCAGCCAATTCCCTATGTGATCAATTTCTTTTTGATTCATACTGCGTTGGCCACCGGTGCACATTACGAGCCCTTTAGTCCCAATCATTTGATCTTATGGTTAATTGTATCACTGCCCGTTACCGCTTGGGAAGTGTCAAGAAAAATTCGTTCGGCCGATATGGAAACCCAATACGAAACATTTTCTATGGTAGTGGGAGTGAAAACGGCAACCGCAATTCCGTTAATTTGCTTAACCGCAACGGGTTTAATGTCGTTACACATCGGTAGTCTGCTCCATTTTTCCCCTTGGTTTTTCGCTATCAATATCGCTATCTTGGCCATGGTGTTGTTTGTGTATTTGCGATTCTTTTTTAGGCCGATTAAAGAAAATAATATACTCACCAACACTGCGTTATTTACAACCACCGCTTACTTTACCAATTTGTTGGTGAATACAGTATTAACCTACGCTTGGTAATTATTGCATGGTGCTGGGGAAGTCCGAAGTAGGAGGGAAAGGGTTTCATTTACAAACCATGGAACAGGGTGGTCTTCCAGTTCCCCAATTTTATTGTATCACTTGGAGCCAATTAAAGCAGTTGTTTGCCGATGGTGATCCAGATTTTTGGCAAGATATAACCCATAAAATAGAAGGCGTTTTTTCCAACTTTCAAGTAGATTTAGAGTCTATTTGTATCGATATTCAAAAGAAAATTCTGCAGGCAAAAATTTCGGACGCTGCTTGGTCTAAGGTGAATAATTCTATTATAGCAAGTTTTGGGAGTGATTGCTTGGTTTCTGTTCGGTCCTCAGCGATTGATGAAGATAGCTCGCTTGCCTCATTTGCCGGTCAACACCTTACCAAACTGTTTGTTCATTCATACGAAATCCAAGGGGCCATAAAAGAATGCCTTGCATCGGCATGGGCGTTTGGTGCTATTAGTTATCGATTATTGCATAATTTACCGGTACAAAATATTCAATTTGCCATTGTGGTGCAAACCATGGTGAATGCTACAAAATCGGGGATAGGATTCTCTATCGACATCACCCGAAACCTGGCAGATTCCATAATTACTGCGGGTTATGGTTTGGGGGAAGGGGTAGTGGCGGATAAAGTTGAATGCGATACGTTTCGAGTAAATAGAAACAGTAAAGTGGTAGAATCATTGGTGATTCCCAAAAGATCTGCGATGCGCAGGAGTGCCAATAACCAACTTTTTTTAGATATAATTCACGGCGATAGAGTGGAAGCTCCTTGCTTAACTCCCGTTGAAATTGATGCGGTGTTTGGGTTATTGCAACAAGCGGAATCGTTATTAAACGCCCCGGCGGATGTAGAGTTCTCGTTTGATGAATTTGGGACGTTATTCGTGTTGCAAATGCGACCTATAACCACCCTTGATAGTCAACGCATTGAGATTCTAGACAATACCAATATCGTTGAAAGTTATCCCGGAATTACGTTACCACTTAGTTATTCTTTTGCCAAACAGGCCTATCAACAATTGTTTGAAAATAGTGCCCAGTATTTTTGGATTAATAAAATTTGGGTTAGACAACAACAACAGGTATTTGAACATCTAATTGCTCATCCGTACGGTAGAGTTTATTACCGATTGGATAATTGGTATCGATTAACAGCCTTGGTATATAACTCAGCTAGTGCTATGAAAGCGTGGGAAAACGCGGTTGGATTGTCACAGCCTATTCAAGTAAGTACGAAGCCATCTTTGGTTCAAAAATTGAAAATTATTGCAGCAATCGTATGGATAATTATTCGATTTAGGCGTGGTAATCAGCAGTTTTTTACATCATTTTCCTTTCATTATAATCGATTTCTTGATTTTCGAAATCATGTGTCGTCTCCATTGGAGTTATGGCCATATTTCCAACAATTGATGCACCAAACATTTCGGGATTGGCCGTTAACGGTGGTCAATGATTTTTTGGCATTTAAGGTTTTTGGCTGGTTACAAGCATTAATAAAACAATGGGGAATTTCCGAAAATGAAGAGTTTGCCAATGAACTCATTAGCGGATACGGACAGGTGGATTCCGAATTAGCTGTAGTACGGTTATTGGAGTTGAAAGCTATGATATTGACGGATGTAAATCTGTTTCGTTTAGTAGAAATAGAGTCTAATCAGCTGTTGATTTTTGTAGAAAAGAACCCAGCACATGAATTTTCTAAGGCCTGGAATACCTATTTACAACGCTTTGGGGATCGAACTTTCGCCGAATTGAAACTGGAAACCATAACCCCTAGGCAAAATCCATTATTATTGGTAGATTTAATCAAATCGCAACTTTCCAGCCCATTGACCGCCGAGAATTTTATTGAAAACAGCAAGAAGTTACGCCTGCAGTCCTGGTTGTTGGTGAAGCAAAGGTTAGGCACGTGGAATCCCAAGTATTGGATTTTTAGGTGGGTAGCAAATCTCGCAGCCTTTGGAGTAATGAGCAGAGAAAATATGCGTTTTTGCCGAACAAGAATGTACGGCGCCTGCCGTGATATTTTTCTTCATATCGGTAATTGGTTGGTTGAAGATGGGTTTATTGACCAATCAACGGATGTGTTTTACCTCACTATGGAAGACTTACAGAGGTATTGTATGTATGGTAGCAGCTTTAGTATGGACGGAAGCAGTTTTAAAACATTAATAAATAATAGAAAATTTGAGTATGCCTCTTTTGAATCCATTGATTTGCCAGATAGAATTGTCTATCAAACTGATGATTTACCTGTTTTTCATCCGAGGAATGCCAATGAAATAACCAATACGTTTAACGATGATGGAGGGAATTGGCAAGGAGTTGCTGTATCAAAAGGTATTGCTGAGGCGGAGGTTGTGGTGATGCTCGAGCCCAACTTAACGGCCGATGTACGGGGTAAAATTCTAGTGAGCAAAATGACGGACCCTGGATGGGTATTTTTAATGTCGCAAGCCAGTGCCTTGATTTCTGAAAAAGGCTCATTATTAAGTCATACCGCTATTGTAGGAAGAGAGTTGGGAATCCCAGTAGTTGTGGCGGTTCCAGGTATAACAAAAGTATTAAAGACGGGAGATAAAGTGCGGGTTAACGGTTCCACGGGTGTGGTGGAAAGGATCTAATAGTGCCTTGCCACCATTCATTTTTTGAGCCTTCCTTAACGGTTACAGCCCATTGATTAACAGCGGAAAATTTAAGTAATGTTCTCCGTAATGCTCCGGGCCAAAAAGCATGCAAACGGTAATTTCCACGAGGGATTTTTCCGAGTTTTATTAGTAAGTGGTACACATTGGATGCACACCGTTCACCGAAAAACGAATAATCTAGACTTGGGTTCAAACAGTTTTGGGTAAAATAAGCTTGCAAGTCTGAAAGCTCGATTTCTGTTGCCGGTAAATGAAAACAAGTTTCTCGTTTATTGGCCACAATGAATTCCCATTCTTCGATAGAATAATTGTGGAACTCACTATTAAATGGTTCACTATTAAACCAATGGATATTGTTTGCATCCTTGTAATAAAAACCATAAACTCGATCGCCAACCTGCATGGCAACATGGCCACCCATCATACCTCCTACATTAGGCCTCAATAAGTATGGTTGTTTATCGGCAAATCTCAAATCGGTTTTTACCGAAGCTGGTAGCGTTGCCGTATTTTGCAGAAACCGAGGTTTCGCTATGCTTCCATGAAACATTCGAATTAATAACCTATCGGAGTAAATTGGACTTTGACTCATATTTGAATCAACATGTGCTTAAAATATACCTGGAATTAACCGTTTGGTTTTAGCGGCAAATGAATCCCATTG
>CANGWH010000087.1 GCA_947457565.1 Flavobacteriales bacterium | reverse complement strand
TACCTGCCCCGTACTACCGGTGTATTGGTTGTACGTTAAGTCCCATCGCTGCAAATTGTGCGCGGTTATATGAAACCGAAACGGCATGTGCTTAGGCGTAAAACAAACTGAATATTCCAGGTTAGGTCCCAAGCTTTCGCGGGGTGCATTGCGATAAGTAATGAGTTGTGCACCCAAATTGCGCGCTAGCAAAGAAGTGGTAATAGTAGAATCCTTATTTACATAGGTAGTTGCCAAGGTAAGATGGATACCATTGGACACATACGGTCCTAAAATGGAATAAACCATGCCTGCTTGTGCCCCGATGTACCAATTTTTATTCAAGGGCTTGGCGGCGATTAAGGAAATATTGGTTTCGTTGGCCGAAATACCCGGCAAACTATTCCCTCCATCATCAAAGGACAACATAGACCCATAATCGATATACTGCGCTGATAAGGCTACGGTTGGTTTTGTGTTTCGCAACGAATCATCGGCTATTTTTTGCCCGGTATGCCAGGCAAACAAGGCATTGGCTGTGCGAATTGTAGGCAGCAATGAACCCGCCGAAAATGCAGAATTCAAATGATGTCCACTGCGCAATAATGCCGGATTAGAACTGGCTTGCATAGGATCCGGCGAATGCTGAGAACTCATGTAACCGCCCCAAGCCAACGCCCGCGAATGCATCGGGGTACGAAGTATAGAAAACACCCCGTTGCCGCCAATTTGCGCATGAGAATACGCCGACAGACCAAATAAAAATCCAAGTACCGATACCCTGAGCATTTTCAACAAAATTAACGTGAGCAAGCAGATTAACCGCAAAATTTAAACGAAATTTGCAGGAAAATGTTGCATAATCTGTTTTATAAACTCGCGGAAGTGCCTCACGAAGAAGGCCTTGTAATTACACAAGGTACCTTTGACGGAGTTCACCGCGGGCACCAAACAGTGCTGAAACAAGTAGTAGCCACCGCACAAGCGCACCATAAAAAAAGCCTACTATTAACCTTTCATCCCCATCCAAGATTGGTGATCAACCCCAACGATCAATCGTTGCGCACCTTGCAATCCATCGAAGAAAAAGCCAAATCGGTGTTTGCTTTGGGCATCGATTACGTCCTCGTATTGCCATTTACCGAAGAAATTAGCAAAAAATCTCCCGCCCAATTTGTGGAAGATATCCTGGTAAATGCCCTAAATGTTAGCACAATGGTGGTGGGGTACGACCATCGATTTGGGCATAATCGCTCCGGTGGATTTGAAGAACTTACCCGATTGGGAAAATCTTTTGGCTTTGAAGTACTAGAAATAGAAGCCAACTTGATTGAAGCCATTGCCGTTAGCAGCAGCAGAATCCGAAGAGCCCTAATGGAAGGCAACATTTCCGATGCAAATCAATTACTTGGAAGCACCTACCTACTTACCGGTATGGTTGAAAAAGGCAAAGAATTGGGTCGTACTATCGGATTCCCAACAGCCAATATCGCCATCAACGACCCCTACAAACTCATTCCTGCTCACGGAGTATATTGCGGATTTGCGAGGATAAATGACACACAAATCCCTATGCTGTGCAATATCGGACCCCAACCCACCGTTAATGGGAAAGATACCAAAATTGAAGCACACCTACTGGATTTCAATCAAGACCTATACAATCAAACCATCACATTGGGTTTGGTACAATTTTTGCGTAAAATTGAGCGCTTTGAATCTCTCGAAGCCCTTAAAAAACAACTGATAAGCGACCGTGAACAAGCTATTGAATTACTTACCTCGAAAAATCTTATTGCTCATTAGCGCATGGATGATTGGGGAAGAATTCGTTGTATCTTCCCTGTTCTATCAACCCTTGGTGGCATCGGCCGAGAATGCTACGTTCAACGCTGCAATAAATAATTCCTCTACTGCCCAACCTATCGCTTCGTATTACCACAGCGCTCCACCCAAAAAAAAGAAAAAATCGTATTACCGCAAACCGGCACCGGCCGCCCAACGAAGCACCGCCACACCGCTTAACCAAGGCATTTATGGAAGAACGTTGGATAGTTTAGAGTTTTACGAAGAAGAGGAATATACCCTGCCCGGTATGTTACCTGAATATGATTTTTATGCCTACTGGGATACCTTGCATGTAGACGCCTACAGGTTTAGCCTTAAAAATTTAACCGAGGAAGTACCTCTTATATTGGTTGAATCCGATTGTCAATTTGCTATGCCAATGTACGGAAGAACCAATTCTACGTACGGTTGGCGGCATGGAAGGCCTCATACGGGTATCGATTTGCAACTGAGCATCGGCGACTCTGTTTTCAGTGCTTTTGATGGCGTGGTTAGAATGAGTCGATATTACCAAGGCTACGGATACTGCGTTGTGGTACGACATTACAACGGGCTGGAAACGCTGTACGCCCATTTAAGCAAGTTGCTTGTTACCCCTGGAACATTAATCAATGCGGGTCAGTGTGTAGGTTTGGGCGGTTCTACTGGCCATTCCACAGGCCCACATTTGCACTTTGAAACTCGATTTTTAGGCAGACCGTTAAATCCTAGCCACGTAATTAACTTTAGCGAAAATGCGGTTGCTACCGATACGCTGTACGTTTCTCAGCAGTCTTACCAGCTTCCCTATTCCAAGACAACGGTTAAATCTCGGTACAAGAAAAAACGCAGTTATTACAAGCGTTCATCCCGAAAATCCAGTTATCGCAGACGTCGTTAAGATAAAATGCTTTTTCTAGCGTTTTTATTATTGCATAGTCCCCTATTTTTGTAAATTAATCGTGAGTATAACTGTATCAAGTTTAGGTAAGAAATACGGTCAGCAATGGGCGGTTGACCATATTGATTTCTCGATAAAATCGGGAGAAATTGTTGGATTTTTAGGCCCTAATGGTGCTGGAAAATCTACCACCATGAAAATGATTACCGGGTATATCCCACCTACCGTAGGCAGTATAGAAGTTTGTGGCATTGATGCTGTGGAAAACTCCATCGAAGCCCGACGGAAAATTGGCTACCTACCCGAGCACAATCCTCTGTATTTGGATATGTTTGTATTGGAATACCTCGACTATACCGCAGGATTATCAGGAGTAAAAGACAGAAAATCAGCCGCCAACAAAGCCATCGAGTTAACGCAGTTGGGTCCGGAAAGAACCAAGAAAATCGGTCAACTTTCCAAAGGATATCGACAAAGAGTTGGGCTCGCGCAAGCATTGATCCACAACCCAGACGTTTTAATTTTGGACGAACCCACCAGTGGATTAGACCCCATTCAGGTGATGGAAATGCGGGAGGTAATTAAAAATCTCGGACACCAAAAAACGGTATTATTATCCACCCATATAATGCAAGAAGTAGAAGCCATGTGCTCACGGGTAATCATAATCAACAAAGGAACCATTGTAGCCAACGGCGGAATAGAGCAATTACGAAACAATCAAGCATTAACTCAAATAACCGTTCGGGTTGAATTTTCGAGCGCTATTCAGCAACCATGGTTTAATGAAATTGCGGAGGTTCAATCCTTCATCGGCATCAATCCAACCACCTTTGAAATTGTAGGAAACACCAGCGATTTGCGAGAAAAAATCTCTCGAAAAGCGGCCGAAAAAGGGGATGTGATTATCGCCTTACAACAAGAGGAAAATTCTTTGGAAAACATTTTTAAAACGGTAACTGGACATGTGGGTCGTATTTAAAAAAGAAATTCGCAGCTTTTTAGGCTCCCTAATTGGCTACATCGTTATGGCGGTGTTCCTCATCATTTCGGGCCTATTTCTTTGGCTGATAAAAGACAATAGCATACTAGAATTAGGAGTAGGCAGTTTGCAAGTAATGTTCAACATTGCCCCATATCTCCTCATATTTTTGGTATCGGCGGTAACAATGCGATCGCTTTCCGAAGAACGTAGATTAGGAACCATTGAAACCCTTACTACCAAACCGATTTCGGATTCGGCCATTATCCTTGGGAAATTCCTAGCCGCAGTAGCCCTAATTGCCTTTGCATTGTTGCCCACGGGTCTATACGTTTACACCATTCAAGCATTATTGGTTGAAGGCCAATCCCTGGACACCGGCGCTCTGATAGGTTCGTATTTCGGATTATTGTTATTGGCCACGTGCTACGCCGCCATCGGGTTGTTTGCTAGCGCATTAACCGACAACCAAATTATCTCCCTCATTATCTCGATGGCGCTGTGCTTCTTTTGGTACGGTATCCTGGGTTTATTGGGCGATTTACGATGGTTGGCCGAAATAGGAAAAAGCTTGGAATGGTTTAGCTTGGATTTCCATTACCGCAGTATTTCGCGCGGTGTTCTGGACACCCGCGATGTAGTTTATTTTGTAGGTTTTGCTGCGGTCTTTCTCGGCAGTACAAAGTTGGTTTTTGAAAGCAGAAAATGGTGATGAAAACAGCAAAAAACACAAACCGAACCGCCAAATACGCTTCCTTTCTAGAATGGGGAACCCTTTTAGTTATAGTGGTAGTGCTAAATGTACTGGCCAACGTATTTTATAAACGCATCGATTTAACCGCGGAGAACCGATATACACTGTCGGAAACGTCCTTGAAATTATGCAGTAAACTGAACGAAAAACTCTATTTCAAACTCTATTTGGAAGGAGAAATGAGCCCTCGTTTCAGACAGTTACGCGATGAAATCCGGGACTTAGCCTATGAATTTCGAGAAGCCTCGGGCAAAAAAATCGAAATTGAAATCGTAGATCCCTTTGCCGATAAAACGGGATCTGAAATAACTGCAATCATAGAAGATTTTGCCGGTAAAGGCATGTTTGCGGTTAGAGATATCGAAGACGAATCCGGTGATCAATTAAAAATAAAACAACTGGTACCGGCGGCAGAACTCAATTACTCAGGCAAAAGTGTGGCCGTGAACTTCTACCAACTGGATGTAGCTCTAGATCCCGCAGAAAATATCCAAAAAGCCATAGACAACCTAGAATACGAAATCGCTAACGGCTTGCGCCAATGTACCTTAGACAAACCAAAAAACATTGTATTTGCCGATGGTAGTGGTGAGATGACCGATGACAGAATCAAGGCCTTTGCTTTGGAATTGAGTAAATACTATAATATCTCAAAACTCAACTTAAACGTTAACGATCCCGAATCCGCAAGACCCTTCCTGGATGTAATCCAAAAAACCAACCCCGATAGTTTAGGTTTGGTACTTTTGGAAAAATTACAACGCCGATTAAATGGCAACGATTTATTGGTGGTGTGCAAGCCTGAAATCGATTATAGCCTGCCCGAATTGTACCTGATTGATCAGTTCCTGATGAAGGGCGGAAAAATTCTTTGGATGGTTGATCCTATCGCCGCAGAAATTGATTCGTTTGAAAACAATTCCCAGATTATCGCCATGAGCAGGGAACTGGAAAATATCGAATCTTCGTTATTTAAATATGGCATCAAACTAGAGAACACCCTGTTGGCCGATGCGTTGAGCAACGCTATCCCTATTCCCGTTGGTGGAAGACCCGAATTAATTGATTTTCAATATTTCCCTGTTTTCACTTCGGCAGGACTTACCCACCCCATCACCAAAAACTTGGGACTGGTTTGGTCGCAATTTGCCTCCACTGTAAGCATTAAAGCCGCAGACAGCCTTCAAGTAGTACCTTTATTAACCTCATCGCCAAATACGAAAATCATCACTCCACCCGCTCGCATCGATTTACAATCGGTATACATGCAAAGCAAAGACGACAATTACAAAAACACCTTGCGAGGCGGCACCCAATTAAGCGGGGCTCTGATAGAAGGCGAATTTTTATCGCCCTTTTTATACCAGCGGAAATTCACGGAATTGCCCTTTATCAATCGGGGAAAAAGCAAAATGATTGTGTTGGCCGATGGCGATATTGCCCGGAATGCAACTTCAAAAAAAGGAATGATTTTCCCTACCGGTTACGATCGATTTACCCGAAACACCTTTGCGAATAAAACGTTTTTACTTAACTGTATCGACTATCTAATTGACGATAATGGACTGATAGAAATTAGAGCAAAAGAAAAAGTAATACGATTGCTGGACAAGGAAAAGATTCGGCAAGAAAAAACGTTTTATCAATGGCTAAATATGTCGGTACCGCTGTTAACCGTATTTTTGTTTGGATTGATAAACAGTTGGGTTAGACGCAGAAAATACGCCAAGGTTTAATCTATGTACGAATATATTGAAGGTAATATTGAAGCGATTTCGCCCACCCATGCCATTATTTCAACGGCTGGATTGGGCTATAGAATTGCCATTAGTTTAACTACTTACGAGGTTATCAAAGGGAATAAAGTATGTCGTTTATTTCTAGAACTTCTGTTTAAGGTTGAAAATCAAAGTCCGGTGAGTATGTCGTTGTACGGCTTTGCCGATCCCGAGGAGCGCGAAATGTTCCGAGCCTTAACCAACGTTTCAGGCGTGGGCAACAACACGGCAATGTTAATGTTATCAAGCCTAAATCCCGGGGAATTGGCATCGGCCATTTTGAATGGGAATGTTGGTTTATTGAAAAGCATCAAGGGCATTGGGGAAAAGACCGCTCAACGCATTGTTTTAGAACTCCGCGACAAGCTGGGAAGCGGCAAGAAATCCTCATCCATGCTGGCTGTATCGGGCAATCAAAACGAAGCCTATGAACAAGCCTTATTAGCATTAACCACATTGGGGTACGTTAGAGCATCGGCCGAAAAAGCCTTGTTAAAAATAACCAAGGAACTGGGGCACGATGTTACCGTTGAGGAACTGATAAAAAATTCACTGAAAATTTTGTAAATTGCAAAACTTACGTCATTTGCCTATTGCCGAAAAAGCTACGAGAAACAAGTAATTACGGATGTTGAAATTGGATGGACAGACTGCTGTGCAACGGACCTTTGGGAGGTCTTTCTGGACTATTTCCCTATTTTTCGCTGTGTTTATTGGGCTTGCCGATGTTTTGCATGCTCAAATCACGGCCGAAAACCCATTGAAATTTAAAGTTGCTCCTGAACCTGCCAACAGCAGCAAAATTGATATTCCCAATCCCATCAAAACGGAATGGAAGTATAATCCCAAAGAAAATCGCTACGAAGGCTATCGCCAAATTGGAAGTTTAAGTTATCCTACCGGAGAAATCCTCTCGGTTAACGAATATTTCAAAAAAATTGCACAAACGGCCGATCAACAATATTTCCGAGAAAAATCGAAAAGCAATACAACCGTTTCTTCCTCGGGTGGTATTACCGATTTAATCAAAGGGGAATTAAACAATCCGGCAATCTCGAAAATTTTTGGCGAAGGTGGCGTTGATTTTCAGCTATCGGGAAGTGCCATGATCAAATTGGGTGGTAATTTCAACGAACGGAGAGATCCAAGTATTTCAAAGCGTCAGCAAAAGTATTTCGTACCGGTATTTGACCAACAATTACAGATTAGCGCCAACGGCAATGTGGGTGAATTCGTAAAGTTGGGCATCAATTACGATACGGAGGCAGCGTTTGATATCGACAATCAAACCAATTTGGGTTGGAAAGGCAAGCCAGACGGAATTTTAAAGGATGTGCAAGTGGGTAATGTGAGTTTGAATCTACCTACTCAACTTATCAAACCTGCGAATTCCTTGTTTGGTTTCTCCAACACCATGCAATTTGGTAAAACCACAGTAAAAACCGTGTTTTCCCAGAATAAGGGTCAATCTACTGAAACCGTGTTAAAAGGCGGTGCTCAAATGAACGAGTTTAAAATCACGGCCGATAATTACGATCAGAATAAGCACTTTTTCTTGGCCCAATTTTTCCGCGAGAACTATAATAAATCGTTGGAAAATCTACCCATCATTTCCAGTGGGGTAATTATAAACCGCGTTGAGGTTTGGGTAACCAACAGAAATGCGAACCTAGAAACCCCACGAGACATCATGGCCTTTCAAGATTTGGGCGAATCCAAACCCTATCGAACAACTTTGGGTAGTTCCACAGATCCTGCGGCCGACAATAACGGGAACGTTTTATACGCAAAAATTGCCTCTGATGACCAAGCCAGAACGTTGGGATCGGCCATTGACAGGATTTACCAGATACAACCCGATTTTGAGCAAACGGTTGACTTTGACATATTAAATAACGCAAGGCAATTAACTACCCAAGAATACAGCGTTAACAATCAATTGGGGTATATTTCGCTAAACCAGCCGTTAAACAATGACGAAATTTTAGCGGTTGCTTTTGAATACACCTACAACGGGAACACTTACCAAGTAGGGGAATTTAGCCGCGATGTTGCTCCTGGCAATCAGAAATTAATGTTCTTGAAAATGCTGAAAGGCAATACCATCCGCACGCGTTTACCCATTTGGCGATTGATGATGAAGAACATTTATGCATTGAACACCTATTCCCTTTCCTTGGAAGACTTCAAGTTTAATGTTATTTATGCCGATGACTCCACAGGAGGTGAT
>CANGWH010000086.1 GCA_947457565.1 Flavobacteriales bacterium | reverse complement strand
AGTTCCATCGTCTGCAAAGTTCACACTTCTTGCTTAAACAAAACCAAGCAGTTTCAAATTTCTTTCCTATATTGCAAATCGGATAGTAAGTGTATGATTGACACCAATACAAAAACTATCAGTCCAAAACAGAAAATTAACATGTTATCTACCCGCCAACAATCCCTATTTTTAGCCGTTATCGCCGTTTTCAGTATTGCACAATCGGCGTGCTTTAGTAAAAAGAAATCCGTTATTATCCAAGATGAAACCGATGTAGATGAAATAGAACCTATAGAGTTGAAAATCAGCGATGTTAAACAGATTGGTGGACAAGCAACCGATGGTCCGATTGTAAAAAGTAACCCGATTTTCAAAAATGCCGATTGGGTAAACAATGCAGTGATTTACGAAGTAAATGTACGTCAATACACCCAAGAAGGCACATTTAAAGCATTCCAAAAGCACATACCTAGGCTTCAGAATTTGGGCGTTGATATTCTCTGGTTTATGCCTTTACAACCCATTGGTAAGAAAAACCGAAAAGGGGATTTAGGTAGTTACTATAGCATAAGCAATTATACAGGCATTAACCCGGAATTTGGTGATATCAACGATTTCAAAGCAGTGGTGGATCAGGCGCATAAAGCTGGCATGAAAGTGATCTTAGATTGGGTAGGAAACCACACTGCCTGGGATCACCCTTGGATTACCGAGCATCCTGATTGGTACCAGCACGATGATTCTGGAAAAATTAAAACCCCTTGGGATTGGACCGATGTAGCGCAGCTGAATTATAAAAACCCAGAACTACGAAAAGAAATGATCAAACAAATGCAGTATTGGCTGGATTTAGGATTGGATGGCTTCCGCTGCGATGTTTGCTTTTTGGTACCCGTAGATTTTTGGGAAGAAGCACGAATTGCTTTAGAAAATAAAGCGGGCAAAAAGTTATTTATGTTGGCCGAAATGGAATGGAACCCGGATATCGATCCCAACCCAGCGCGCTACATGAACCAAGCATTTGATGCCTATTACGCATGGAACTATCATGGGAAATCTGCCGAATTGGCCAAAGGAAAAATCACAGCCGCAGATTTTATCAAAAGCATCGACGAAATGCGCAGTAAATTTCCCAAAGGATCTCTGGCGATGCATTTCATCACCAATCACGATGAAAACACCTGGAATGGTACCGTAGAAGAAAAATATGGCGAAAAATGGAAACTGTTTAGCATGCTCAACTACACCCTTTCTAGCAGCATACCCTTAATTTACTCTGGTGAAGAAGCCAATAATAAAAAAAGATTGGAGTTCTTTAAAAAAGACCCTATCCCCTCTTGGTCGGATACCTCCCGTTACGCTTGGTACCGCAGCATGAACGCGCTAAAACACACCCATCCAGCCTTACTTAACGTGGATGGCATCCCCATGGAAATAATAAGTTCCCCTACTGCCGTTGCAGAAGGAATGAGTTCGGGGGTTTTTATTTTCAAGAAAACCTACCAACAAAAAAGTGTTTTGGTGATGTGTAATCTAAGTGATGAACCTGCGCCAATTGCCTTGAATCAATCCGGTTGGTCTAAAGGCATTACATCGCAACAAATCCTCATCGGCGATCGTTTTCAAACCACTTCGGTAAAGGATACGCTATCTGTTTCAGAACCGGATATTCAATCCAACATTCATTTACAGCCTTGGGGCTTTGTAATCATCGGACAATAAAAAATCCTAATCTTTGTAACGTATGAGCAATCAAAAGCCGAAACTGTCGATTTTCCAAATTATCAACATGAGTATTGGATTCATGGGGATCCAATTTGGTTGGGGCCTGCAAATGGCCAATATGAGTTCTATCTACCAGTTTTTAGATGCTGAACCGGATAAAATTCCTTTATTGTGGTTGGCTGCTCCACTTACCGGCTTAATTGTACAACCCATCATTGGCTATATTTCCGATAGAACATGGCATCCTTTCTGGGGCAGAAGACGACCCTATTTCCTAATTGGTGCTATACTGAGTTCCGCTGCGTTGGTACTGATGCCCAACAGTTCAGAATTGTGGATGGCAGCAGGTTTACTCTGGATTCTGGATTCTTCCATCAACATTTCCATGGAGCCTTTTCGTGCTTTTGTGGCCGATAAACTTCCGGAAGAACAACGAGATCTCGGATTCTCTATGCAGAGTATGTTCATTGGCGCCGGTAGCGTTATTGCTAGCGCATTGCCTTGGATTTTAACTAATTGGGTGGGCATAAAACCTGATTTACACAGTACATCCGCCATTCCGTACAACGTTAAATTAAGTTTCTACATTGGCGCAGCTGCATTTTTCGTGCTGGTCTTATATACCATCCTTACCAGCAAAGAATACCCACCTGCTGAAGTACCGGACCGCACCAAAGTGACGGAAAGCAAAAAAGGATTTGGCGCTGGAGTGATGGAAATTGTACACGCCATAACCCACATGCCCAAACGCATGAAACAATTGGCCTTGGTGCAATTTCTAACCTGGCCTGGACTTTTTTTAATGTGGTTCTACTACAGCCCTTCGGTAGGTAAAAGCCTCTTTAACGGTAGTCCTTCGGTTGCTGAAGTAATACATCCCAAAGTGGATATCACCTTATTTGCGCCCGAAAATCAAGATTCATTTACAATAGTAGACAATGAAAATACAAACTCCGAAGAAGAAACTACAGATTCATCATTATTGCCAACGTCAACGTCCGATACCTTGATTCTCTTGAGTTTAAACTGGAATAAAGATACTTTAGCGGATCGTTATTTTATTCAATACACCACAGATACCTCCGTAATGGGAATCAACGGTACGGCCCAAAAAGTACAATACATAACCTACGATACCGTTTTAAATATGTACAACGCCTACCACCGTAAAACCGTTAGGGCCAACCTGCCACCAAATGCCGTTCAGTGGATTGTAGTTAGCGACCGAAGTACAGCAAAAGCAAATTTTGGTAAAGGCGGCGAATTTGCCGGATTAACGTTTAGTTTTCAAAATTTAATCACCTTTCTGTTTGCCCTAATTCTTCCTTGGTTAGCTAAGAGTTTCACCAATAGAATTACGCATATGATTTGTCTGGCCATCGGTGGCGCAGCATTGTTGTCCTTTGGCTGGGTAATTGAACAAAATAATCCCAATTTATTGTTTTTTGTTATGACCGGCGTTGGTATTGCCTGGAGTTCAATTGTGAGTATGCCCTACAGCATGCTAAGCGGTAGTATCCCGGAAAACAAAATTGGTATTTACATGGGGATTTTTAACTTCTTCATCGTATTGCCAGAAATCATCGCTTCACTATTCTTTGGAAAGGTGATGAAAAACCTGCTGAATAATAATGAGATACACGCTGTAATGATTGGTGGTGGTCTGCTGTTACTCGCTGCCATCCTTTGTTTGCGAATAGAAAAAACCAATAGCAACTCCTGATTTTTGACTATTTTCGAAAAACATGGAGGCAGAGTCGTTTCATTCAAAACACAAAAACCTTACCGGGCTAAACATCGCGAGCATGATTATGTCGGTGTATGTAATCATAGCCGTTATCATTGAATTTCTCTTCCACATTACCCCACAACTCATACGGTTGCTGCACATTGCCGATGCTTTTGTATGCCTAATATTTATCTTGGATTTTCTCGTTAATCTCAAAAAAGCCGAAAGCAAAAAACACTACCTAATCAACGAATGGGGATGGGTAGATTTAATCACAAGCATTCCCGCCCTCGGTGTGTTTAGCCAAACGGGCTATTTCCAAATAATTCGTGTATTACGAATATTTAGAGCTTTCCGCTCCTCCCAACAAATTATTCATTACCTCTTTCGATCGCGCATTCAAAGTACCTTCACCGCCGCGGTTATTGCTTATATTTTATTGGTCATTTTCGCCAGCATTGCCATCTTAGAAGTAGAAGAAGGGAAACCTGGCAGTACCATAAAAACTGCAGAAGATGCAATTTGGTGGGCCTATGTTACCGTCACTACCGTTGGTTATGGCGATATGTACCCGGTTACCACCTTGGGCAGACTGATTGCAGCTGTGCTAATGACAGCCGGCGTGGGAATGTTTGGTACTTTCACCGCTTGGGTCTCTTCTTGGTTTATCCAACATCGAAAAGATAAATTACAATAGTGCAATCTTCCCTTGATTCTTAGCGTTTTACAAAAAACTAAACCGTATTTTACCAGAAATAATGCATGTCGATGAATCTACATCGCACATTTTCTAGGTGACATCCACAATACGGGTATAGACAGAGTTACCGAGGATTAATTGGACGGCGATTTCGCTTTTGTCGATAATTTACTTAATCCGTAAAATACCAAACCCAAGACGATAGTGCTTAAACCATACAAACTCTCGGTTGGTTTTTGGTTGATAAAGAACATCGCTACCAAAAAGGTTGCTGCCAAGAAAATTAAGGGCGTTAATGGGTACCCAAGCGCTCTATATCCGCTAGGCTTTCCTTCCTTAATTCTCAACCATACCATGCCAAAAACCGTAAGCATAGTAAATAAACTAAGCGTAAATGCTATATAGTAAATAAGTTGAGGAAAATCCATAGCAAACAATAATATCAAAGTTATCAATAATTGTACACCAATCGACCTACGAGGATTTCCATCCGATTCCCGTTTTGCCAGCGAGACCGTGGCCGGGATGGCTTCAAACATTGTTGCCAAAACCCGAGGTCCCGCGAAAACCATACTGGATATGGTAGACACCAACAATAAACTAATAATACCACCCATCAATCCACCTATAGATTTACCCAACAGCGATTGCGCCGCTACCAAGCCCACCTCTTTAACACCAACCAGTTCTCTTACGGGCGAGGCCATCATAAAAACCATGTTCAATAACACATACAACACAGTAACAGTTAACGTACCGGCAATGATGCTTCTGCTTAGATTTTTCTCGGGATTCACGATGGTTCCAGCTATATAGGTACTCGCATTCCAACCACTAAAAGCAAAACTCACCCAAACCAAGCTTATCGCAAATGCCCCAGTTATCCATGAGGGCTGCCACCAAGGGGTATCCGTACCCGCTGTTTCCAACCCGCTCGCCCCAAACAATTCAGCAAAAGATGCATCGGATGGTAAAAAACTTATTGGTTGGTTGCCTAAGTAAATCCCTGCAACTATAAACAGCACCATCATGCTTATTTTCAGCACGGTAGAACCCTTTTGAAAATCGATACCCAACCGCGCATTCCACCAATGAATTCCGGTAATTAACAAAATGACGATGACCGCGATAATATAGTCGGGCGATTGCATTTTACTGTACCAATGCATAGAAGACGCAACAACATCTCCTTCGCCGGTGACCGCCGATTCCAATCCCCAAAAAACACCTTTTAAATAAGCACCCAACGCCAATGCTGCCCCAGCAATGGGAGCTGCAAACCCTACGGTTGAACTCACAAAACCCGCCACGAACCCCACGGCTGGATGGTAGATTTTACCCAAAAAATAATATTCTCCGCCGTCTTCCGGAAATCTCGTAGCTAATTCAGCATAACAAACCGCGCCACAAAATGCCAATAGCCCCCCTACCAACCAAATCATCGCTATCCCAAACCCTGTTTGAATACCAAACAATTGATAGCCAAGACTCGTAAAAACGCCCGTTCCTATCATATTGGCAACAACTATACTGGTGGCTCCAAATAAATCCACCGTTCTTCGATTTCCCTGTTGACTCATGGGTAAAATTTTTCACCGCAAACATACTCTTACTCGCAGTTATTCCCAACTACAAACCTTTGCTGTATTTTTGCCCCATGCTACATTCCCCAAATCAATTTTTCACCGTAGATATTCATACCCATATAATCCCGGAAAAAATACCTAATTGGGCCAAAAAGTTTGGCTATGGAGAGTTTGTATGGTTGGATCATCATAAACCCTGCTGTGCAAAAATGATGATGGATACCGCATTTTTTCGTGAAATTGAGCACAACTGTTGGTCTGCAGAACAACGCATCACCGAATGCAACCACCACCAAGTGGATGTTCAGGTGTTAAGCACCATTCCCGTAATGTTCAGTTATTGGGCCGAACCCAAAGATACTCTGGAAATTTCTCGCTTCTTAAATGATCATATCGCAGAAATTGTAGAAAAATATCCCAAACGCTTTGTTGGCTTAGGCACCTTGCCAATGCAGCATACCGAATTGGCAATTCAGGAATTAGAACGTTGCAAGAAAATTGGCTTGAAAGGAATTCAAATCGGTTCCCATATAAACCATTTAAACCTAAACGACGCTTCTCTTTTCCCAATTTTCGAAGCAATGCAAACCTTGGATATGGCTCTCTTTGTTCATCCATGGTGGTACAGTGCCAAAACCAAAATGCCCGATTATTGGCTTCCTTGGTTAGTGGGTATGCCTGCTGAAACATCGCTTGCTATATGCTCCATGATTTTCGGTGGAATTTTTGAACGATTACCCAATTTTCGCGTAGCTTTCGCCCACGGTGGCGGTGCTTTTCCCGCAACCATAGGAAGAATAGAACACGGTTGGCAAGCCAGACCCGATTTAGTAGCAGTTCATAATGTACACAACCCAAAAAAATACTTGGGTCAGTTCTGGTTGGATTCCTTGGTGCACGACAAAGACATGTTGCAATTAGTGACCAAACTGGTGGGTGTTAACCGAGTTACCCTTGGTACCGACTATCCCTTCCCCTTGGGTGAAGATAATCCAGGTGAATTGATTAAAACATCCAACTTCACCAATCAAGAAAAGGCCATTATGCTCGGCGACTCTGCCTTAGAATGGTTAAAAATGGATAAATCCTTTTTTCTATAAAGCACCTCAGCCCATTACTCATCGGTAGAAGAGGCCGATATTTGCTTGGCAATGCTGACAACAGCATCCATATCATAACCCCTCCCCAACAGAAATCGCTGCAACTTTACTTGCCTTTCATAGAGCGTAGGGCCTTTAATCAACCGCCATTTTTTCTTTGCTATCGTCTCTAATTTATCCGAATAATCCTCTGCCGGTAATTCTAACAACACTTTCTGAATAAGCTTTTCATTTACCCCAACAGCCTTTAAACCTTGCTGTATTTTCTTTTTACCCCAACCCTTTGTCTTAAACTTACCAAATACAAACGCCCTCGTAAACCGCTCCTCATTGATGAAATTATCCCTGAGCAAATCCACCAACATCATATCCGCATCCACAGCAGATAACCCGTAATCCATCAACTTTTTCCTAACCTGCCATTGACTCCGCTCCTGATAAGAACAATATTTCTCAATTTTAGGTCGAGCTTGATGCGGGGTTAACCGAGGTTTAATCTTTGCCGATTCCATGAATTAATTGCCAAAATTAGTCAATGTTACCAGAAGCTCACCGAATCAACACTGACATTGGTAAAATTTCAAAAACGTTTTCCTCCATTAGTAAAATTCGCAAACTGACAAAATTTCAGTAACCATGCTTTGGTACATCGATTGCTAATGCCTTCGCATGAGAACCGGACAAATTTCAGTACAATCGGAAAATATCTTCCCGATCATCAAGAAATTCCTATACACAGACCAAGAGATCTTCATTCGGGAACTGGTAAGCAATGCGGTGGATGCCACCAAAAAATTGAAAACCTTATCCAAAGTTGGTGAATTTGAAGACGATATAGACTCTGCCAAAATTACCATCACCCTGGACGAAAAAGAAAAAACTCTTACTATTTCGGATTCTGGTATCGGAATGACCGAAGAAGAGGTAGAAAAGTACATCACACAACTGGCCTTTTCGGGTGCACGTGAATTCGCCGAACAGTGGAAAGATAAAGAACCTGAGCAAATGATTGGTCATTTTGGTTTAGGGTTCTACTCCGCTTTCATGGTATCCAAGCGCGTAGCCCTCGAAACCAAAAGCTACCAAAAAGATACCCAGGCAGTGCATTGGGATTGTGATGGAGCTACTGAATATAATATCGGCAAAGGAAAACGCAAAAAACGCGGTACGGACGTTATTTTATACCTTACTGACGAAGATGCTGAAACCTATGGAAGCAAGTGGAAAATCCGTGAATTATTGCGTAAGTATTGCAGATTCATGCCAATCCCTGTGGAGTTTGACGGTGAATCCATCAATAACACACAACCCGTTTGGACAAAAAAACCCGCCGATTTGCAGGCCGATGACTACAAATCATTCTTCGAAGAGCTGTATCCTATGCAGGAAGCGCCTTTGTTTCATATCCACCTAAATACCGATTATCCTTTCAATTTAACCGGTGTTTTGTATTTCCCCAAAGTAAACGAAGCCATCGATAACCGCAACAACCGAGTACAATTGTATTGCAATCAGGTATTTGTTACTGAAGATGTAAAAGATGTTTTGCCTGAGTACCTCGTACTGCTCAAAGGGGTTATTGATTCTCCTGATATTCCATTAAACGTAAGCCGCAGTGCCTTGCAAAGCGACTCCAACGT
>CANGWH010000085.1 GCA_947457565.1 Flavobacteriales bacterium | reverse complement strand
TTAGTAATAGTATCGGCATAGGTCATTAACCAACTTTCGCCGTGTGCCTCATCGTGACCTTCCCCTGATTTTTTTCTCCTGGATATAGGCCTTGATGATAGCTTTTTTTTAGCGCTGTTATTTGCTGGAGTTAGACTTGCCATCGGTTATTCGTCTATCAATGGTTGCCAACAAACGGTCTTTTATATAAACCGGTGATTTATCTTCAAGCATTAAAACGGCACATTCTAGAATTAAAGTTTCCCGTGTTTTAATGTTTTCGGCATCAATCATAATTTTCATCGATAAGGGATAAAACAATAAGTGGGTCATAGACACCCCGTACAACGTAACCAACAATCCCAACGCTAAACCAGGACCAATTTTGGTGGGATCATCCAACGAACTCAACATAAATACAAGTCCGAATAGCGTTCCAAACATACCAAATGCTGGACCTGAATTCCCCATATTTTTAAACACTTCGGAATTCTTTTTTAATCGACCAACTTGCTCTTCAATTTTGATTTCAGCAATAGTTAGAAGCTCTTCTACATTGTAATTAGTACCCAACAAAGAGAAAACATACTTAACGAAGGGGTCGTTATGATTAGCCATTCGGTTTAAGAATTCAATTCGATTTCTTTTGTATTCTTTTGCCCAATCAACAAAAGTATCCACCTCGGCAAAAAGCTTTGCTTGGGTAACCGAACTATGCGAAAAAATCTTACCAAAATATTTAAACGCTTCAAAAATGGCCGATGGGGAGTTGATAATAAAAGCATTGGTTAACAAGCCTCCCATTACGATAAACAAACTGGGTACATCAAAAAACTTACTAAAATTAAGGAAAGGGAACATTTTTTTGAAATGCAGAACCCCAATTACATCCATAATACCTACGGCTAAAAAAGCCATCGATAAAATGATTAGTAGTAGACTTATGGGCGAAAACTTCATTATCTAGTTTTTATGGTGGGTATAACAAAATTCTTATCCAATGCCTTTGCTTTTTGCCAATATATTTTGGCTTGTTCTACTTGCCCAATTGTATACAAAATACTTCCTTTAAAAGCGTAGGCATCGGCGGTAGGCATGATCTCTAAGGATTTGTCGATTTCGGTTAAACTCTCCTTATACTTTTCTTCATAAAACAATCGTTGCGCGTCTTGGTAATACCTCAAAACTGTAACCATACTTTTCTTCAGATCTTTGTCCGATGGGGGTACGGAGGGCTCGCCTGAACGGGAAGCCGAATTCGGCGTTGATCTAATAAGGTTAGGATCATTTACATCAATTTTAGAAGTATCCATTCTTCCATGATTGTCGAATTCTACTTCAAACTCCGTTTCCTTGAAATACATCTTCATTTCCAAGCTTGCATTTCCGTTTTCGTAGTTAATTGTTACTGCATCTCGAACAGTAGTATCCAACAAATACACTGCTTTTGCTCTTTCCAAACGCGAACGCTCTTCCGAAACTTTATCATACGTATTGCAACTAGAGAATAGACATCCTGAAATTATCAGGGACCCCAATAAGATTCTAGAAAATAAATGAAATCTGCGCTCCATAATTCAAGTTGTCTAGGTTAATGTTGTACAATCCATTCTTAGATTGAGACGGAAAATTATTGAACGATTGCTCCAATTTGAAATCAAAATTTAAAGACTCCGTTAATCGAATACCCAATCGCTGATGAAATCCAAGAAAAGATTTTTTATAATAGAAATAATTCAATCCCAACTGGAAATTCATCCAGTATTTTGGAAGTATTGTATTCTTGCGTAAAAAGGATGCTTGATAGGCAATACCGCCAGATGGGATAGTAATTCTTCCCAATGTACCCAAATTTGCATCCGTATAACTGGTGGGCGTTTGTTCTATACTCCGAAGGCTAAATTGTAAGCCAAATTCACTATTTCTATTCGCATTAATTGTTTGAAAATAGGATAAAGAAACGGTAATCGGAATTACGGTTAAATCATTGGTAAGCAAGGAATCATTACTCGCCTGTCTAATCTCATCAATTTTCTGTAAACCCATACCCACGCCCAAATAAACATGGTGCGGATTAACAATAACATCGCTCCGTAAATCCACTTGTTTCATCCATAATATACTTTTTGAAGCGGGTTGTAATAAACTTAGCGCCAGCTTTGGACCATTTAAACTATCAAAGTACACTTGACAATTAAACAAACCTTGAACATTGTAATCATTACATACGGAAATCAATTTGCGATTATCTGATTTCAATCTAGACACACCAGACCTATTGTCAATTTTAAACGAAGAGTCTGTGGTTCTAACCTTAAGGGTAATTCTATCTTCAAATTCTGGGACTTGAACCACCGTTAGTCCAGCGTTAATCAACTGCTGGGTTAAATTATTGCGTAAATCTAATTTACTTAAATATACTGAATTAATATCCGATTTTATTTCAAACAGAGCTACCCGTTTAATATTTAAAGGCATGTCTTGCAAGTTGAAGGCAAGCTTATCAATTAAATAATTTAATTGAACCTCCAATCGATCACCTTTGCGAGTTGTTGGTCGCATCTGAGCCTGTGAAACACCTAAGAATACCAACGATAGTGCAATAAAAATAGTTCTCATGATATTATTGCATTGATAAAAACTCACGAATTCTGGTAATAACAAGTTTTCTTCCGCGTTCGATTTCTTCCACCGAAGCTTGAGCGTTAAATTCAATATCGGTTTTAATTAGCATTTGTTCTCTGCTTGGCTTTTGTGCAAGAACTTTGTCCACAATGCTTGAATCCGCCCCCACCAATGCTATCGATAACACTTTAGAATCAAGATTCTCCAAGGCTTTGCGAATGACCAAATCGTCAATTCTTGGGATTTCATCAAAGGTCACAAAACGGGTTCTAATTTTCTTCGCAAGATCTATATCATACTTCGCCATATCCTCCAAATAAACTTGCTGCTGGTATATAGGCAATGTGTCTAACAACTTCAAAATAGCAGACAAACCATCAACGGCAACATGCTTCATGTCTTGCACCGTCAATGCTTTTTGCGAAAAATGCTCGGCCACTTGTTTATAAACGGTAATAGGAATATCATCAATACCAGACATCCGCTGCAATAGAATTGTCTGTTTGGCTATTTCAAACTTAGAAAGTACATTCATACATTTTTCTGCCGGAACCTGCGCCAATAAAATCGCTGTCATGTCTTCGCTCTCATCTTTGATCAACTGAATTATCTGATTTTCATTCAATTGCTCAACAAACTGAAAAATATCCTTTTTCTGAAACTCAGTAGAATCAGGCTTGTAATTAGTAATTGATTTTCTAAATCCTTGCAATAACACCAACTGGTCAGCGGGGGTTAATGGTTTAGTATTCTGTATTTCTTCTTTTAACTGAAAATGCCTATCAGCCGTTAAGTGCGGTTTTAAATACCTGAATAAATGTTTATTCACATTAACAATTACCGCGGCTATTCTAACCAACTCATCGTCGTTATTTTCATCCAAACCTACATTTAAGAAATCAGCTATTTTCTCGTTATTCGACAAGAACTCCCGAGTAACAAAGGATTTTAGCTCTGCCAAATCAGCCAATTCCTCCGTTTCTAAATCCTTATCTTGAGGTTTCTTAATGCTATCGGACAACTTAGATAACTGATCTTTCAGCCCTGCCACTTCTTTTGATTCTTTTTCCGTTTGTAGGATTAACTTTTCCTTTTCTTTTTCCTTCTCTTTTTTGGAACTTCTGGAAAAATACAGGAGTATAGCCACCAACAGCATGACCATTAAACCAACAATCAACCAAACTAAAATTTGAGACAATTTGGTCTGCTCTTGAGTTAAATCTTCTGTACGATTGAATTTCTTCTCTAAAATTTCTGCAAAATCTTTTAACAGTGATTTATTCGAATCTTCCGGATTAAAGGATGAAACAGCTTCATTGCCTTCATCTTCCATTCCGGGGTATTTGCTAGGAAATGGCTGATATTCAACAAAAACCTCGTCCCCATTTTTTGTAAAGATCAACCCTGAACCCATTACAACTTCCTCAGCAAAATTCAGCGCATTTTTGCTGTACGATGTATCCATCAACACCTGAACAGAATGTTTAAAATACTTTTGGATTATTTTATTTAAGGGTTTTTTCGGATAAACTTCAATAGATTTTCTTTTAATTGATGGATGATACGGTAATCCGGGTAAATAATCTATGGACATACCCGTATCCACAGTAATACTTTCTGATATACCAGGGATTCTCTCTATTTCTCGCTCCTTTTCAATTACATCAACAACAACCATAAATTTGTTATTGTCGAAATATTTCCTCAACCTAGAGGAAATTTCAACCTGATACTTGTCTATCTCATCATAAATGGCTTGTGATTTAGGCTGTTCATAACCAAAAGCATATTCAACCGATTGACCAAAAGAAGCATTAAAAGAAAATAAACCAACTATATATATTAATGGCCAAGAAAATCTCTTTTTTTTCTTTTTAGTCATAATTCGCAGTGCTCTAGTTGCTTAATATTAACCAACATACCTTGTGTATACAGGCAATAATTTTTTAACCGGCTGCGAAGGTAACAATTAGGGGTTATCCACAAAAAAATGCCCAAAAATTCTTTGTAAGAGATACACTAGCCTTTTAGAACGCTTGGTTTATTGGTTTTTTAAAATGAATATTTCACCCTAGTTTATCCACACTATAAAACCAGGGTCATGAATTCAACCTTACGTTTCAGTAGAGCATAAAGTTTGAAAAATCCTACGCTAAAAACGCTATAACAACTACCCCAGCAAAAAATGGGTGGCGGTGCCAGAATTTTGTTGCAATAAAATCCGTTGGGTGTTTTTCCAGCCTTCGGGCAATACCTCCCCCACTGCGCCCAACGAATTTTGAGGATGGTACACACTAAGCAATTCTAAATCCCCGGTAATCTCAACCTTCAAGCCCAACGACTCCAAATACCGCTCCAACGGCTCATGTCGATTTTCTTTGTTATCAATCACACACCGAAACTGAATCGCCGAATTCTGCATCAAATTTACACGTACTTTATACTCCGCCATGGCCGTAAAAATCTCTTTCAAATGATCCTCCGCGATAAACGTAAAATCCTGGGTACTAATTTCAACCAACAACTGATTGCTCTTGTGAATTTTGCAAGCGCTTTCCAATGTCTTTCCTGCTGAAGAAACACAGGTACCTGCGGCCGATGGATTGATAAACGACTTAACAAACAACGGAATTCCTCGCTGTTGTAAGGGTTGTATCGTTTTGGGGTGAATCACAGACGCTCCATAATACGCCAACTCAATGGCATCGCTGTATCGTAATTCGTTTAACAAAACAGCATCGTCAAACTTTCTGGGATCCGCACTCATCACACCCGCCACGTCCTTCCAAATGGTGATAGATTCCGCTCCCATCAAGCTACCAAAAATTGCCGCCGAATAATCCGATCCTTCCCTGCCCAATGTAGTGGTTTCACCCGTATTACCTCGGCCAATAAACCCTTGGGTAATAATTAAATTTTTCTTGGCAATGGGCAATAATCGTTTCGAAATTAATCTCTCCGTTGCCTGCCAATCCACCCGTGCATCACGGTATCGACTATCGGTTATAATAAAATTCCGCGCATCCAACCATTGATTCCCAAACTGCTGCGATAACAAATAATTACTCACTATTTTAGTAGACATCAACTCCCCATACCCAATAACTTGATCGTACAAATAGTCGTAATCGTCCAAAATATTCGGGCTGTCCACAAAACATTCAAGCTCTAAGTAAAGATTTTTAATATCGTTTACACCATACAAATCATCGCTAGGAAACAACTCCCGAAGTATAGAATTGTGGTATTCAAAAACCCGGCTAAGAGCTTCTTGGGCTTTCCCCGTTTGATGAAAACAATGATGCACTACCTCCTCTAACGCATTGGTAGTCTTACCCATAGCCGAAACAACCACCAATAAATCTCCCTGTCCATACTGCCGTATAACAGACGCTATATTTTTCACACCATCGGCATCCTTTACGGACGCACCCCCGAACTTAAATATTCTCATTGTTGTACCCTATGCAATAGTAATAATCGTTTATTTAACTATTTTGTTGTTGTTTTGCAAAATAAATACCTACGGGACGTAAAACAGCTATGCCGTATTCAAAACTTATTACCCTCGAACAATTTATCGTAGATCAGCAATCCTTGTATAAAGACGCACAAGGTTCGCTCAGTAAAATTTTCCGTTCCTTGGAGTTAGCTGCTAAAGTAGTTAATCGCGATGTACGCAAAGCCGGATTGGTGGATATCCTCGGCAATCACGGAGCTACCAACGTACAAGGCGAAGAACAAAAGAAATTGGATGTAATTGCAAACGACGTGTTTTTAGCGGCTATCAGTAGAAGCGGAGAAGTCTGCATGATAATTTCCGAAGAGATGGACGAAGTTTATTACGTAGAAGGTGCTGAAAACGAGAAATATATCGTGGCCATGGATCCGTTGGACGGCAGCAGCAATATCGATGTGAATGCTTCCATCGGTACTATTTTTTCTATTTACCGCAGAACCAATTTCACCGAAAAACCCAGCGTAACCGATTGCTTGCAAAAGGGAAAACACCAAGTAGCTGCCGGGTATTTCATTTATGGTAGCAGTACCATGCTCGTGTACACTACGGGAATGGGTGTTAATGGTTTTACTTTGGACGATTCGATTCAAGAATTTTGTTTATCGCACCCCAATATCACCACCCCGGATGATGGAAAAATTTATTCCGTAAACGAAGGAAACTTGAACGAATTCCCCGAAGGAGTGCAAGAATACGTAGCTTATTGCAAGGAAAAAGACAAGGCTACAAATCGACCCTATTCAGCTCGATACATCGGTAGTTTAATTGCCGATTTCCATCGTAACCTATTAAAAGGCGGTATCTACATGTACCCATCCACCGAAAAAGCACCCAATGGGAAACTGCGGTTGATGTACGAGTTGAACCCTATGGCATTCTTAGTAGAACAAGCCGGCGGACTTGCCCATACAGGAAGCGCAAGAGTGTTGGATGTTAAACCCACCGAATTGCACCAACGCGTTCCCTTGTATATCGGATCCAAAAACATGGTAGAAAAGGTGTTAGGAATGATGGTGTCCGAAGAGTTGCAGGAAGCTAGCCTGTAATTGAATCACCATTGCTAAGCCTAATTCCTCTACTATTGAACTCCGCTTTTTCCGGGTTACAATGTAGGCATTTTCTTCAGTAGAAGTAGATGTTCGCCCCGGACTATCGCACCTTTAATCGCTGACCAACGCGTATTTGATTATCGCCTAATTTATTCAAGTATTTAACCGAATCCACCGTAACGCCGTATTTCTTAGATATTGAGTACAACGTTTCTCCGGGTTGTACAAAATGATAGGTGTCCGATGCCGGTGCGGTTACAGAGTTAATACCATTCAATCTCGACTCCGGCACCTCACTGCCCGTGGGCTTAACGTTGGGTTTCAAAACCAATATCTGTCCGGCCGATACTTCCAACATATCCAGATTATTCCAACGCGCCAAGTTCAAGGGGGTGGTGTTGAAACGGGCCGCAATTTGCTGTAATGTTTCACCTTTTTGTACTTCGTAAACGGATCCGTTGGCTGCGGTTTGCAGAGGATTTGCCGAATTTTCAACCTTTTGCTTGGTTAAAATAATATCCACCGCACTGGTAGAAACGGTAGCGCTTGCCACCTTTGGTGCCTGCTCGCGCTTATCCCGTAGGTTAATGATTTCACCAATTTGCGCTTCTTGACCCGGCGTTAAACGGTTAAGTTTGTACAAATGCTTCATTTTAATCCCGTACATCTGAGAAATATCGTGCAGTGTTTCGCCCTGCTTAACGGTATGGGTAGCTTCCACCGACCGCTTTTTCTTCGGTTTTAAATAAATTATTTCGCCCGGGTTGATTTGATCCCCTTGCTTGATGTCGTTGTACTTGTAAATCTGCCACACCTCCAAGTTGTATCGGGCCGCCAATTGTTCTGGGGTCTCACCGGGTTTCGCCATAATCGCCGGTATCCCATTAACGTCCGATGCCGCCTTAGTTGCGGTAGAAGGCGTGTAAAAGTCTTCCCCCATAACCACCATAGAATCGTACATCGCCAACCGATATTTTTCGATAACCCCAATCAACAAATTACCGTACGACGGATTGGTTGCGTAACCCGCCTCTCGCAACCCGTTAGCCCAATTTTTATAATCGGTGGAAGCCAACTCAAATAATTTCGCATACCGCTTGCTTTCGTATAAAAATAAAGAATGATCGCGGTAACTCTCATTGGCGGTTAAATACCCACGAAAACACTCATCCTTGGCATCGTCATCGGCCAAACAAAACCTACCCGTCCACGTAGATCTGCATTTAATTCCAAAGTGATTATTGCATTCTTTAGCCAATTTACTGTTGCCCGAGGCGCTTTCTAAAATCCCTTGACCCAAGGTAATGGATGCTGGAATCCCGTAAGCTTTCATCTCCACCATCGCC
>CANGWH010000084.1 GCA_947457565.1 Flavobacteriales bacterium | reverse complement strand
TGTTTCCAGTTATCCAAGTTCACGGCTAGTTTTAAACTTCCTTTTGCAAATGGATTGCTTACCGGTGTTCGTAGATCTAAGTGAACTTCGATGGGGTCTTTGCCCAATACTGCTTTTAAGGGTTCAACTACAATGTGGGTATTATCGGGATTCCCGTCTGCGTTATCCAGTTTGAAATCCAAGAAAATTCCGCTGGCCGATGCGGGTAAACCGGGATATTGGAATCCGGCGTTATCTATTTTGAGTCCTACATGGGTGGTTGGCATTCTCACATCGTCCATGATTCCTTTCATGGTAAATGCCAACGCCATTTTTCCCGATGCTTTTACACTGCCAAAATCTTTGGTGTAGCAGCCGGGTACGATGCTGAGAAACGACTTAAAATCGGAGGATGGCGTGGAGATATCGATATCCATATCCATATCTTTTTCGCGTAATTCCACCCAACCTTTTGCTTTTAATGGTAATTCGTTGATGGACAGATCATTATCGGTAAAGCCAAATTTCATTTTGTTTAAGTCCATGTCGATGTTTGTGTTACCCTTGATCGCGGCTTTAGAAAGCAAGGTCATTCCTCCAAACGACATACTGGTTCGATCGATGCTTAAATCGTTAAAAAGAGTAAATATATCTTTTTCGAAATCACCGGATGAATTAAGATTTAGTCCATCACAAATCAAGTCCAAATCCATGGAGTGATCGGTGTATCGGATGTAGGCATTGTCCAAGGCCAACTGTTTGATTTTCAAGGATAGGGGTTCGCCCTGGGCGGTATCAATCGGTTCCTGAGCAGTGGTATCTACCTTTGCAATATCGAAATTGGCGGCACCACTTTTCAGGAATATGATGTGCGAACGGGTTTCATTCAGGTAGATTTTTCGTATGTTGAGGGTTTCGCCACTGAGAACGCTTTGGATGTCTACCACCAAACGAATATTCTTGGAGGCCAGCAGGGTGTCATTGGCAAACGAATCGATACCCACAATGCTCACATCGTCAATACCAACGGAAAGGTTGGGGAAATTTCTAAGCAGGGAAAGGGATACATCGTGGTTAAATCCCACTTTTGCATTGAGGGATTGGTTCACTGCTTGGTCTACTTTTTCTACAATTTTCCCTTTAAATGCGAAGGGTAAAATGAGCAGCAATGCTAGGATGGATACCAGCGTGATTCCGATGCCTTTAAGCCATTTTTTCATAGTTCAACGATATATGCAAAATAACGCAAAGCCGTTGACTTTCAGCACTAATTATCGGATATTTTCCTTTGAAGTATTGTTTTGTTGGACGAACGTTTTGGCTCTTAAGATGGCATTTTCTCGGATATCGATATAAAACAGGTTGATATCACCGGAATGGAAGTTGGGAGATCGGTATAAAAATGCCCCAGGAAACTTCGGTTTGGTGATCCATAATAGGCCGCCAAACACTTGTGCATCTGATATTTGGGGATAGACCTTGCCAAAGGGTTTCAAGACGGCACCGCGATGCATTTCTTTGGGGCAATAGCTGCCTCGTTTTGGTAGCGGGGGCTCTG
Organism: Flavobacteriales bacterium; assembly: GCA_947457565.1. Lineage (GTDB taxonomy): Bacteria > Bacteroidota > Bacteroidia > NS11-12g > UBA955 > JAGKXC01. The sequence continues at coordinate 7,225 of CANGWH010000084.1, read as the reverse complement.
AATTTACAATTGGTTTTTGTTGGGTTGAACTCGTTCCCACACCATAATTGGAATCCAGTGTATTCATACCTACAATTTCTAGGGTTGTATTTTGTGGAATACCCAAAGTTAAACTATCCTCAAATTTCCAAGTTATAGGATTCACGCAAACTGCATTATTCAAGCCGTTAAAATAGGAAGTGGGTATAAAATTGCGTTCGTAGGTGCTCCAGCTGGTGAAACAACCAATGGAATTGGGTTCTTGGCAAACAGGCAATCCAGGCAGCGAATCTTTGGGGACCGCCATTCCTGGAAGATAGGCAACCACTAATTGTTGTTGTAATTTGGTTCCGATAATTCGATATTTTAGTAATCGGGCTGCATGAATGGTACCTTGGGAGTGAGAAGCTATGATGAACGGTCTGCCGTGGTTATAGTTTTCGAGGTAATAGGTAAAGGCCGCATCGATGTCGCTGTAGGCTACATTTAATGCTGCTTTTTTATCGTCTAAATGTTGGGTGAGAAAAACGGAATAATGGGCTTGCCGATATCGAGGAACATACAATTTTCCAGCTCCGTTAAACGTGCTACCCTGAAATTTGGTAGCTACTTCATCAATTTCCTTATTCAGTTTTGCATCGTGTAAATCGTGATTCCATTTATAGATAGTGGTTGGTTTTTCATTATACAAAGTTGGATGGATATAAAAAACATCTACCTCGGCATTTTCCTGATTGTCTGTGTATCCGTTGGGGACTAAATCGCCGAAATCTTTGCGAAAGGGGAGGGCGCTCCAATTTTCTTGCAAACTATAATTGGGAGCAGGAGGAATAGGGCTTTCGTGAAAACGGGTAGGAATGGTATAATGCTGGGCATCGGCGTGAAAAGATATGAATGTAACCAAGAGCAAACCCGTGGTGAGAATGATTTTTTGTAATCGATAGAAAATTAAGGAACAATGGGTTTGGAGCATATCAACGTTGAAAGTGAAACAAAGGTAGGGGGAGCATTGTTTTTTTGCTATATTCGTTGAAATTTCGTATATTATGATATCTTTATTACAAGCTCATCCCGCCTATACAGGCACCGTTCATTTGCACAATTTCTTGCGTTGGGTAATCATCATAGCATTGATTTTGTCTTTGATTAATGCGTTCAAAGGAAAGAACGGAAAGGAAACATTGGTATTGATGATCAGTTCCCATGTAATGCTGTTATTGGGGTTGGTGCAATGGTTTGTTGGCGAATTGGGATTGAAGCAAATAAAAAGTATGGGTATGGGTGCGGCCATGAAAAATCCAGTAATTCGATTCTTCTCGGTGGAGCACGCGTTAATGATGATTATTGCGATCGTTTTAATAACCATCGGGCACCGTGCGGCAAAGACCAATCAACCCAAAACAAAATGGTTTTTTGTTGCGGCTTTGGCCATCATTCTCTTGATGACTCCTTGGCCATGGCGCGAAGCAGGTCGTGGATTGTTCCCTGGAATGCATTAATCCGAAAATTTGTCAGCCTCTCACCGGACAGCATGTCGGTAAATTCCGTCTGTTGGTGGAATTGTACGCTTTTTGATTGCATGCCAATCAATAGATTACTATAAATTTCGTTTAACCATTATCGATTCTCAACATTCATGGAAAAAAACAGTAGAAAATTCGTTTTAAGTATTGCATTTGTAGGTGCTTTTTCTGGTTTTTTAGGTGCTTGGGTTTTTGCCCGTTTGGATAGGCAGCCTTCGGATGGTTTGCAGGTATCGGAATCCGATGGTAGATCTAGATCCTCGGTTTTTAATACGGCCAATGGCGCGGGTGCTCCCGAAGGATTTGAGGAGGCTTCTGCAGTTTCCACCCCCTCGGTTGTATTCATTAAAACAGTGAGTACTGTAGAATACAGCAGTCCTTTTGGATTGTTTTGGGATTTCGATCCGTTTGGAAGCAGAGGACAGGCATCCTCAACAGGTAGTGGAGTAATTGTGAGTGCGGACGGTTATGTAGTGACCAACAATCACGTAATTCAAGGAGCAAATTCAATTACGGTTGTGTTGAACAAACCCAAGAAGGAATATATTGCCAAGGTGGTGGGTACCGATCCATCCAGTGACTTGGCGGTTTTGAAAATTGAGGCAACCGCTTTGCCCGCCATCACATTTGCCAATAGTGATGAGGTCCGTGTAGGAGAGTGGGTGCTTGCCGTAGGAAATCCATTTAACCTTACAAGTACCGTTACCGCAGGGATTGTCAGTGCCAAAGGTAGAAATATCAATATCGTGAAGAATCAATTCCCTATTGAGAGTTTTATTCAGACCGATGCAGCCATTAACCCTGGAAATTCGGGCGGAGCCTTAGTAAACACAAAAGGTCAATTGGTAGGCATCAACACGGCAATACAAAGCAATACAGGCAGTTATACCGGATATGGTTTTGCGATTCCTGCAAATATTGTTCGCAAGGTGGTGCAAGATTTAATGGATAAAGGGGAAGTATTGCGCGCGTTTTCTGGAATGCAAGTAGCCGAAGTATCGTCGGAAGAACTGAAGTCGTTAGGATTAGAAACCAATGCGGTTAAAGTTTTGGAATTAACCGAAGGAGGTCCGGCAGAAAAATCGGGTATAAGCCATGGCGATATTTTAGTAAGTATCGGAGGATTGAAAATTGATGGTAAGCCGATGTTCGATGAGCATTTAGCCTATAAAAGACCCGGAGAAAATGTTGTGCTGGGAGTCTTGAAAAACGGGAAAGAGAATAAGGTATCCGTGGTGTTGATTAATAAATCAGAAAACACGGCATTGTTGATGAAGGGTGCCGTAAACAGTAAGTTGTTGGGTGCCGATTTTCAGCCAGTATCAGCCGCGGATTTAAAAAAGTACGGGTTAAATTCTGGAATTCGATTGTTGAATATTCAGCGGGGCAAGTTCATATCCCAGATGGGTTTGGGCGAAGGGTTTATAGTAATCAAATTCAACGGAAAAGTGTATTCTGAGCCAGAGGATTTAATTACGGCAATGGAAAGTGCTCGTGGCAGAATTGAAGTGGTTGGTAAGGATAGAAACGGTAATAATCAGAATTACTCGTTTTACGGATATTAATAGAGTTTTTTAAAGAATTGCTTGGCGAATGCGTAGCAGTTTATCCAACAAATCGGGCAATTGCGCTAGAGGCAACATGTTGGCGCCATCGCTTTTAGCCTGACTTGGATCTGGATGGGTTTCAATGAACAATCCATCACAACCAACGGCAATGGCCGCTTTTGCGATGGTTTCAATTAATTCTGGTTTGCCCCCGGTAACTCCCGAACTTTGGTTGGGTTGTTGCAAAGAATGGGTGATGTCCATAACAACTGGAACGTCATTCTTTTGCATTTCGGGAATATTACGGAAATCAACAATCATATCGCCATAGCCAAACATATTTCCTCTATCGGTGAGTATAACGTTAGAATTCCCTGAATCCACACATTTTTGCATGGCGTGTTTCATGGCATCTGTTCCAGCAAATTGACCTTTTTTGATATTAATAAATTTCCCTGTTTTCGCTGCGGCAACCAATAATTCTGTTTGACGGAATAGAAAGGCAGGGATTTGCAAAACATCCACGTATTCTGCTGCCATAGCTGCTTCGTGCGATTCATGAATATCTGTAACAGTAGGAATTCCAAATGTTTGATTCACTTTTTGCAAAATCTTCAACGCCTTTTCATCCCCAATGCCGGTAAAGGAATCTATACGACTCCGATTCGCCTTACGGTAGGATCCTTTGAACACCAAAGGAATATTCCGAGACTCACAGATGGTAATTAGGGTTTCTGCGATTTGTAGAGCCATGGTTTCCCCTTCGATGGCGCAAGGGCCGGCCATGAGAAAAAAGTTGTTAGAATCGGTAAACCGAAGTGTTGGAATGGCAGGAATCACGAGTTAGAAGAATAAATAGGTTGAATTATTTTTTCTTCTTGGCCGGTTTATCCTCCGTTACCTCTTCCTTGTCCTTATCGCCCGCTTTACTGGTAGTGGGTGATTTTTTCACCGTAGCCTTTTTAGGAGCTTTTTTCGGAATTAGGATATATTCTGTTTCCGTGGTATAAGACTCGGGTTTGAATTCCTTGAATACACCTTTACCTAATACAGGTTCTGTTACTTTATCGGTGATAGTGAACATAACATTCTTCACTACATAGTCGCCGATGGTTAAACTCTCTACGGTGAATTTATTGCTTGGCAATTTTACTTTACCCACTTTAATTTTATCACCAGAGCTCAAGAACATGCCCTTGTTAATCAACTTAGATTTATACCACTGCGCTGCAATTTCTTTGGTAATGCTGTTTTGCTTACCTAACGGATCTAATTCTACGTTTAGTGGTTCTTTATCCAATACCATCACATTGATAAAATTCTTATTACCTTGTTTTGTAACACGAACTTTAACCGCATTGGATATATCAATTTGAGGACCTTTTGCCTTCTCGGCAGCTTTGGCAATAGAATCTTTTTCTTCTTTTCCGATGTTGGTGTTGTTGATATCAACGTCTTGGTTTACAATCGCTCTAGAAATTTGATCTTCAAATCCGAAACGAACGGTTGTTCTACGGTTTTGAGCGTGCTGAAATTCATCGCAAGGTACGTAAGCGGTATCGTTGATGAATACAATTTCTTCTTTCTTATATCGGGTATAATAGCTGCGAACAACATTGCCTTTATCGTCTTTGTCGAACGCCATCTTTTTGGTTTTGTTCTCCAAATAAGGAGTATACCCGGCTTTAATCGCGCCTTCACACTTACAATTGTTCAATAACTGGGTTTCGCCGTATCCTTTGGCAACAATACGCGTTGAATCAATTTTCCAAACGTCAATTAAATAACGGCGTGCACTAGCAGCACGACGTTCAGCCAACTTTTCGTTGTAGGCAAACGTATTTCTACAGTCAGTATGTGAACCTAATTCGGCAACCAATTTAGGATACTTCATCAATACATCCTGAGCGAAGGTATCTAACACGCGCGCAGCATCCGGACGAATGAAGGATTTATCCAAATCGTAGAAAATTGGAAGGGTATAAACAACATCCAAGGGGTTTTCCAAACAGAAATCTTGGATTAATTCAGTGTTTACGCGTATACCATAGGTAGTCCGCATCACCGGAGGCTTCTCCAAATAGTATTTCTCGGGGTACTTAGCTTCGATTTCGTAGTTGGTTTTTTCACGCAAGGTGGCGGTATAGACCCCTTGATCATCGGCTTTTAATACCAACTTAGTAGTGTCACGGTCGTTGGTTAGGGTAACTGTAGCACCGGGCAATGGTTTTTTGCTATTACAATCGCTGATTACACCGCGAATGGTTATCACGATTGGGGTTACGGTAAACTCGTAGATGTCGTAGTTCTGTTTACGATCACCTCTATTGGACGTAAAGTAACCAGAGTTTTTGTTTTCGGGTTTGTTGTTAAATACGATACCGAAATCATTACCACCGGAATTTAGTGGTTCTTTTAAGTTCTCTCTTTCTTTCCATTTGGTGATGTCATCGGTAGGTTCTGCATTGAAGATATCCCATCCACCCAAACCTGGCCATCCGTCTGAAGAGAAGTAGAGTTTATTGTCGTGTTGGTTGAAATAAGGGAAGGTTTCGTATTTTTTAGTGTTGATATCGGGGCCTAAGTTTACTGGATTTCCCCAACTTTTAGAACGCTTGGAGTAGGTTACTGCCCAAATGTCCATACCACCAAAACCACCATCTCGATCCGATGAAAAGTACAACGTTTTACCGTCTGGACTTAGTGCAGGGTGGCCGTAGTTATGGGCTGTATCGCTCTTGCAGAAGTCCAAGGCATCGCCAATAATCCAATCGGGGCCTTGCTTTTTCGCTTCGTAAATGGCGCATTTCTCGTTTTTACCTTTTTCACCACCGCACTGAGTAAAGTACATGGTAGCGAATTTGGCATCAAACGTCATGGAACCATCGTTAAAATTGGTTGAATTTTTCTCGGCAAAAATGGGTTTCTGCCACTTTTCTTTTCCTTTTTTACCTAATTTTTCGATGTACCATATATCCGACCAACGCTCCATGGTTCCAGGGTATAATTTCTTGGCTTTTCCACCTTCTCTATCGGAAACAAAGAACAAAACATCGTCTTTTTTGGAGGCTACCATTGGGGCCCAGTCGTTGGCTTTGGTATTAGCAATTTTGAAGTTGCTCACTACATATTGCGAACTATCGGGGGTCCAACTAAGGGCATATTCGCATCCAATTTTTTGGTATTCTGCCATGGTATCACCCGGTACTTCCTGCAAATAAGTATCGTATGCATCCAATGCTTCGCGGTACATTTCCATCTTCTTCAGCATGTTTGCACGCATCAACAATGCCTTCGCGTTTTTCGGATCTTTCTTCAGTACACGTTCGTACAAACGATTAGCCTTGTCGTATTCGTCGCTCAAACGATAACACTCAGCCGCCATGTAGATGGCTTTGTCTTTTAATTTTTTATCCTTGGTGTTTTTTGAGAATTCTTCAAAAATGACCGCAGCCTGACGATAATACCCCAAATTGTATTGTTTCACGGCTTCTTCGTATTTTGGTTTACAACCGCTTAGGAAAAGGGTTACTACCAAGGCAGTTAGGGTTAAAATGCGGTTCACAGGTAGAAATAATTTGTTCTTTTTTGCGCTGGAAATGATCATGGTGCAGGCTTATTCCAAGTTTAATTTGCTAAATAATGAATAATCCTTGAAACATCAAAGGAATTAAGGAAAAATTAAGGATTTCCAATTAACTTTTTAATTCGATTTTCATCGGATTTCGATTCAAATTTATACGATCCGATGGCTTTGAATAACAACAAATGATGTTGGGTCTGCTGTTTGAAATAGTTGATGGTTTCATTGGCCGGTTGAGCTAATCGTGAATTAAAACTCAAGGATGCATTAAATAAATTATGCGCAAACGTTTCGTTTAAAAAATTAAGTCGTTTTAAGGCTGCCATGGCCATTGCCCGAGTTCTGAATTCGTAGTAAGCCGAAGTGAGCGTTACTAGGTTGCTTTTAAATCGTGTTGATTGATCGGGGAAAGTCAAGGCGCTCAATTCTAATTGCTTTATAGCTATATTGTTAAGGTAGCCATCAACACCGTTTAATTGCTCTAATATGGATGTTTGCTCGGTGGCGAATAATGGGTGATTCCAAATCCGGTTTAAGGCTATTTCTATGGTGGAGTAACTAGAATCTTTTAATGCTGCAAAGAGATAGGATTT
>CANGWH010000083.1 GCA_947457565.1 Flavobacteriales bacterium | reverse complement strand
GTATGATTTACTTGGGTTTTAGTATCTTTGCACCTCGTTAACAATTGCTTAATCCCTGATGAAACTGATTATCCCGATGGCCGGCATGGGCAAAAGAATGCGCCCGCATACCCTAACTACTCCCAAACCTTTAATCAAAGTTGCTGGTAAATCCATCGTAAATTGGCTCATCGAAGATATCGCTGCCGTTTGTGGAGATACCATCACCGATATTGGTTTTGTGGTTGGCCGATTTGGAGAAGCCGTTGAAAAAGAACTAATCCAAATTGCCGAATCCGTAGGCGCTACCGGTAAAATATTCTACCAAGATACCGCCGAAGGCACCGGTCATGCCATCCTTTGCGCCAAAGAATGTTTGCAAGGGGAAGTAATCGTTGCATTTGCCGATACCTTGTTTCGCACCAACTTTAACCTCGACAAATCCAAAGACGGAGTTATTTGGGTCCATAAGGTAGCCAACCCGTCCTCCTTCGGGGTGATTAAATTCAACGATGAAAACATCATCACCGATTTCGTTGAAAAACCAACCGAATTTGTTTCCGATTTAGCCATTATCGGTATTTACTATTTCCAAAGTGGCGAAACACTCCATAAAGAATTGCAATACCTCATCGATAACGATATCCGTGAAAAAGGCGAGTACCAACTTACCAATGCCATGGAAAATATGAAGAACAAAGGCATGCAGTTTGTACCCGGTGCCGTAGACGAATGGTTAGATTGTGGCAACTACTCCGCTACCGTGTACACCAACCAACGCGTATTGGAAAACAAATCCCATTTGTTTAACCCAAAAGCAGCAAGCTTTGGCGAAAATGTAACCATCCACCCACCGTGTTTCATCGGCGAAAATGTATCTTTGAATAATTGTACCATCGGCCCGCATACCAGCATCGGTAATGGAACCAAGGTTAATAATGCCACCATCAAAAATTCAATCGTACAGGAAAATTGCAGCATTCAAAATTTCAACTGCCAAAACTCCATGATTGGAAATGCCGTTTCCATCGACGGGAACTCCATGGAATACTCCCTCAGCGATTTCTCCACCATTGGAGCTTAATTGCGTCAAATCACCCTACTAACGGTGAGAAAAACGCAACAATTCCTGCGCATTCCAACTTCAATACTTCTAGACTTCGCTTTGTCTGCCTTATCCTATTTATAGCGTTCTCAACCACCCCAATCCAAGCGCAAGCCGTATTTCCCCAACAGGAACCGGCTGACCCATCCACCGCTACTGACTTACCCGATAACCTTGCGTTAAAAAAAGCAGTATTAGAAGCCGAAGCCTTATATACCCAAGAAAAATACAACGAAGCCACCACGGCTTATGAAAAATTGCTCGAAAAACACAAAGAGGCCTGGATTTATTACCGATTATCAACCCTGTACCAAAATAAAATACAGAAAACGCTTGTCGATGATGCAGCCAAAGACCCAACCACGTTTAACCAACTGCATTATCAAACGGTAACCATGGCCGAAAAAGCCGTAGAACTGCAGCCCAAAAACCATAGTTACCTCCTGCATTTAGCCAGCCTCTACAGCAATACACTGCCCCATAAATCGGCAAATCTGTATCAACAAGTGATTACACTACAACCCCGCAGTTCTTCTTTGTACGTTATGGCCGCAGAACACGCCGCCAAACAAATACGATTTCTACCCACCACAAACGCTTCCATCAAAACACCCACTACTACATCCCCCTTTACCGATACCCTACTAAGCATCGCCCAACAATACAAAAAACAATTTGGTATAAACGCAGCGTACGTGGAAATGACCCTGTATGCCTACAACCGCATGCCAGGAAAAGAAGCCCACAAAGACAGTTTGATGAGCCAATGGAACGCCATTCGATTTCAACACGTTACCGCAGTACCAACAGAAAAAAATCCCTCTACTACACAAAATTCTACCGATCAACCTTCCCCAACAAAACAAGCCCTCCCCCCCATCTCTCAAAAAATACATCAGTCTGAACTGCTATTTCGCTGTGCACGATTATACCACCAAAGCCATTCTCCCGATCAACAACAAAAAGTATTAGAAGAATTCAACCGCTTAGAGGAAGATTACCCCTATTTGGATTGGTCCATTTCAAAAAATTACGTTGAAAAATCGTTGCAGAACCCAAGCGCAGAATTCCCGCTAACTTGGCCCAATCCCTCGCAACTACTCACCGTAAACCCGGCTTCGGCATTAATTATCTGGCAAAATATTGAATACTTATCCCTGCACTTGAACGCTACACTCGTTCACTATCAACCCTTTTTGCAATCCTTGCAAGCCCTCGAAAAACAACAATCCGTAAACCCCCAAAACTATAAACAGCTGGTTATTATAATAGAACACCTGCTAAAAACGTTTAATAGTAATACAGAATCAGCTAAGCTCATTCCCCACCTGAATCAATATAAAAAACTCGAAGATTTTAAATAATAATACCATCGTTCTGGCATCGAATTTGACAATAACTAAATAAACCATGCAATCATTCATTTCCACTATAAAAATTTCCACCCTAAGTATTTTCTTGGTTTCTGCGGCTATAACCAATGCTCAAGCCAATGTTAATGACAGTAGCTACAACAAAATTATCGGTCAAACCTATTCCATCCCGGTGGCCAACGCACAATGGAATCATTTAGCGGCACGGTACGATGTAAACATTGATATGGGGAAAATGCCCCTTGCAGGTGCGTTTTCTATCCGCATGAAACGCGATTCTATCCTATGGTTCAGCGCCTCAGCAGCTGTATTAGGCATACAAATCGCCAAGGGAATTATCACCCAAGACACCGCAAAAATTCAAGATCTCTACAACAAAAAATACTACTGTATTCCCACTTCGCAGTTAAGCGATATGATCGGTACCCCCTTGGGACTAAAACAACTGCAAGCGCTGTTCTTAGGTCATGCTCTCGTGGATACCGGCACACTAAAATTTGTAAAACCCGGGTACGAAAGCTTCGAATCGCCCATCGGTGAATCAGCCTTCTCCATTCTTACCGTGTTAATGAATAGCACCAAGACCATTGAAAAATCACTCATTGCCTCTCCTACCAATCCCAATACCAGCTGTTCCATCGGTAACGCAGGATTTGAAAAAAGAGAGAACACCAATTTACCCACCAGAATTCAGGTAAAACTGAAAGATGAAGAAAATACTGCACAGTTGGATTTTTCGTTAAAAACAGCTCGTTTCGATGCCATACCTTCGTACCCATTCAGTGTGCCTGCTGGATACGAAACCATTAATACCCTTGGAGGAAATAAACCAAAATAGAATACCCAGTTCAAATTGGCAAACATCGATTCGCAATTCCCGTAAATCGTTTGCCCCTTTGTTAACCCCCTTGGGTAAATTTTTAGGGGTTTTTCTCCTATTTGTTCTCGTCTTTACACAATTGCTTTCCGCCGGGAATCCTACCCGCAAACAGCTAGAAGCTAAGCGGAAAAAAATGCAACGCGAAATTGCCGAGCAGAAAAAAATGCTCCGCTCTACCCAAAAAGAAAAATCAGCAACCCTCTCTAACCTTACGGCGCTAAATCAGATTATTCAGCAACGACAAGAAGTAATCAACGATATCGCTACCGCAATATCTTCGGTCTCCAAAGACATTAACAACAACAGCGTTCTGCTGGATTCTCTAACCAAAGAGTACCAAGAACAACAACGAAAACTGAAAAAAACCATCCTTCAGGCATACAAATCCAGAAAAAATGGTAAAGAAATCGCCTTCGTACTATCGGCAAGGTCCTTTTCCGAAGCCATGAGACGATGGACCTACCTGAAAAAAATATCCACCTACCGCAAACACCAAATCGTTACCATTCGCGAACAATCCACGCAACTGCAAGTGCTAATTTCCCAATTAGAAGGCACTAAAATAGAAAAAACAGTGCTGCTCAAAGAAAACGAAAGCGAATCGCGGGAACTTGAAGCCGATAAAAAAGAAAAGCAAAGCCTAGTAAAAGAGCTAACCGAACGAGAACAGGAAATCCGACAGAAAATCCGTCAAAACGAAGCAGCAGTTGCCAAACTAAACAGCGAAATAGATAGAATCATTCAGCGAGAACTCACCAAGACCCGAAAATCATCGGCCAGAAAAACGGCCACTACCTCCAAGTCGTCCAGCTACAGCGCCAACCTTTCCGCCGAAGCCAAAGCACTGTCGGGTTCGTTTGCCAAAAACCGGGGCGACCTACCCTGGCCAACCACCGGTGGCTATGTCTCCCAATCCTTTGGTGTACACCAACACCCCGATCTAGAAGATATTCAAATGGTTAACAACGGCGTAGATATAACCGCTCCTCGGGGATCAGCCGTGAGCGCCGTTTTCCAAGGTACCGTAAGTGCCATCCTCAATATCCCTACCCAAGGAATTGCCGTAATCGTAAGCCATGGTGAATATTTTACGGTTTATTCCCGATTGAGCATGGTATTCATTGAAAAAGGTCAAATAATCCGCATGGGACAACACATTGGGAAACTAATGACAGACGATGATGGAAAAGCTGTTCTCAATTTCCAAGTTTGGTACGGACAAGAAAAACAAAATCCGCAAAATTGGTTGCGGGGTCGATAACCGTATATTTGTATTATGGAAACCGTAGCAGTAATTGGCGCGGGAGTAATGGGTTCCGGAATCGCCTTATGCGCTATTCAATCGGGATACCCAACACTCTTGTTTGATGTAAATGCAGAATCCTTAGAAAAGGGGGTAAAACACATCCAAAAACAACTTGCTATAGCCGTTGAAAAAGGAAAAACTACCCAAGACAAGGCCGATATCGCATTGCAACGATTATCCTCCACCACCAACAAAAACCAGTTAATAGCCAGCTTCATCATCGAAGCCGTTATCGAAAAACTCTCCGTTAAACAAGAATTATTCACGCATCTAGAATCCATCAACTCTCCCCATACCATTTTAGCCACCAATACGTCCTCCATACCCATCACCCAAATTGGAGCTCCGTTAAAACACCCAGAACGTTTGGTGGGAGTGCATTTCTTTAATCCTGCCCATATCATGAAATTGGTGGAAATTATTAAAGGTGCCGCAACCAGCCCTGATATCGCCAAAGCTGCCTTTAATTGGGCACTTAGCTTAGGGAAAACTGCTGTGTATGCCGAAGATGCCCCCGGATTTATTGTGAATCGCGTGGCCCGACATTATTACGTTGAATCCCTGAAAATTCTGGAAGAAAATGTGGCCGATATTCCGCAAATCGATAACTTATTGCAAGCATCGGGATTTAAAATGGGAGCCTTTAAACTAATGGACCTCATTGGCGTAGATACCAATTTCTCGGTTACATCCTCCATGTACCAACAGTTTCATTACGATCCCAAATTCCGACCGTCCCGAATTCAACAACAAAAAGTAGACGCCGGTCACCATGGCCAAAAAACTAAAATGGGTTTTTACACCTACGAATAAATTTTTACACCCGCTTCAGCATTAACTTCTCTAAAAATCCATGAAGAAATACAATCCCGTAACAATTCTACTGTCTATCGCTACAATGATTGGGCTGTTATTGGTTTCTTCCTGCGATTCCAACAACCAAAGAATTGAGAATATTCCAAAAGGACCCGTAAATATTACCATCGATTTAAACCTTCCCTCCTACCAACACCTTTTGGGACCAGGAACCTACGCTTACCTCGAAGGCGGAATTAATGGGGTAATCTTAACCCACGATTTTGATGGATCATGGTATGCCTTCGAACGCACCTGCGCCTTCGAACCTCTAGGCAATTGCGCCCAAATTTGGGGCGATTCCATAGAAATGAACCTCCGCTGCGGCAAATGGAATAACGGCGAGTTCTCCTCCTGCTGCGGCTCCGCATTTATGCTCAATGGATTCCCCATTAAAGGCAAAGCACGCTCCCGGTTAGCACCCTACTTCGTTACCCAATCCGCCAATATCGTACAAATCGTAAATTAATTCCCTCCTACGGGGATTGCTAATTCCCATAGAAATGAATTTTCACCCTAATGTCATGAAGGACGAAAAAAATGGGCAAAATTTGTGAAAAATCTTTTTTTTGTAATCGCATTTCTTATATTTGTCAACTACTAAAATACCCCGTAACTAACCCTATATGCAGATACATTACTTTAAACATTCATTTATCGCTCTTACTGCCTTAGTAAGCTCCGCGGCAGTGAACGCCCAATCACCGGGCTCTCACTCCTTGGAAATACAAGGCGGATTGCGCGAGTATTCCGGTGACTTAGGTTCGTCCATCGGATTTCAACGTCGTCCCGACTACCAAGGCGGTGGCGTTAATTTCGCATATTACATCAATGAAAAAATCGATGGATTAGCAGCACTTTCTTTTGGCGATGTAGGTTTTGCACGCCACTGGGAAGGAGAAAATTGGCAATTACCCGATTACGCTCGTTACCAATCCTTTAGAGCCAATACCGCGGATCTTACCTTAGGCGCTCGCTTTAAATTATTATCCGAGGAATCAGCCTTCCAACCCTATGTACAAGCGGGAATAGGTGGATTCTATTGCTTTAGCCAAGTAATTTGGGGCCCTAGCCCTTATGTAAAAGATGAATTCGACCCAATCCTAACCCGTAAACCAGCCATGACCGATATTAATGCGGCATTGCAAGGGGGTCTTGGATTCAAATTCTTCTTCTCTGAAAAACTTGCTTTACATTGGAATTTTACCGTTACCTATACCATGAGCGACATGTGGGACGGCGCAAATAACGCAGTCCCCGATCCAGTGCACCCTCCAACACACAAATTATGGCGTACCAACGATATGTGGTCGTTCCACAACATCGGCTTCTCCTATGCAATGGGTGAAGGCGGCGGCGGAACTGCTCGTGTTTCTAGATCTCGTGGTGGTGACGTTTCCGTTGGTAAAGTACGCGACGAAGACGAAGACGGGGTTTACGACAAATACGATAAATGTAAAGGTACCTTACCTCAATACCGCAAATACGTGGATAGCCTTGGTTGTCCTACAGATTCAGACGAAGACGGTATCTTGGATGGCGACGATAAGTGTATCGATGAAAAAGGATCTGCAGAATTCAAAGGCTGTCCTGATACAGACGGTGATGGTATCGAAGATCGTTTAGATGCTTGTCCGAAAGTAGCCGGTTTGGCCAAATTCAATGGTTGCCCTGATACAGACGGTGATGGTATTTCCGATAAAGACGATGCTTGTCCTACCATTGCTGGTTTAGCTTCCCTGAAAGGTTGCCCCGATACAGACGGTGACGGCGTTGAAGATGGTAAAGACAAATGTCCTACCGTTGCTGGTACAATTGGTGCTAACGGTTGCCCAGACAAAGACGGTGACGGTGTGGGTGACGCTCAAGATAAGTGTCCTACTGTTGCTGGTACCGCCGCTGGTTCAGGTTGCCCCGATACAGATGGTGACGGTGTCTACGATTTCGAAGACTCTTGTCCTACCGTTGCTGGTACTGCAGCCAACAAAGGTTGCCCAGACAAAAAGAAAAAGAAATAATTTCTGACATATAGGAAAAAGGTCGCTCCCAACAGAGCGACCTTTTTTTATTAATACAAATACACCAACTTTGCTTTATGGAAATATTGTGGTCCTGGAAATCCAAACTAGCTTCAGAAGTCAACAAAACACTGAATCTGCTCCAAAACGATATACTCCACGAATTATCGTTCTCAAACAATAACAACCTCCTATCCTACTCGCTTACAAAATACCCCCACCAGCTCCCCAACGGAAATTGGATGGAATGGGAAACCCCTGCAAGCATAGTTCCCGCTCAATTTGATCAAATAAACGTATTTCAACAAACCCTAGTAAAGGTAGCACCCATTAATAATCATTACAGCCTGCAATTCCTAACCAATCAGCACCCAAACGCAAAATCTCACTTGATGCAATTACTGTGGCCCCATGCCGAAAAATTTGCTACTAACACACCCTATTCCGTTTTCGCATGGTACCACCAAAACCAATTTATCCTATTTGCCTTCCACCATGAACAACTGCTCATCGCCAATACCTACCGCGTGAATAACCCCCAAGAATGCCTATACTTCACCCTACTTCCCTTCCATCAACGTAAACTAAAACCCACAGAATTGAAAGTTTCCCTGTTTACCGATTTTCAATCGCCCCAAGGAAATCAAACCAAACAAGTTTTCTCCAAGCTAATTCCCCATGCCCAATTCTTAAATCACATCGATCAGGAAATATTTAACCAAAACCCATCTCCAATGGCCCATTTTGTCTCTTTCCTAATAAATGCAGAAGTATGCGCGTTACCGGTGGAGAATTAAAAGGCCGACAAATACTACCCGGGTTTGCAAACCACGTTAGACCCTCCACAGACAGGGTTAGAGAGTCGTTGTTTAATTCCCTCCAAAACCAAATAAATCTCAGCGAAACCAAGGTATTAGACCTCTTCTCCGGATCAGGCATCATCGCCTTAGAATTTTTATCCAGACACACCGCCTCGGTTACCTCGGTTGACCTCGATAAAAAGAATATTACTTATCAAAAAAACATTCGCCAAGAATGGAGAATCCCTCACGAGAAATTATCGCTGAAAGCCAAGCCAACTGCGAACAAACCTACAACACCAACTACATCAAACGCTGCCGTTGGCAATTGGGAAATAATCATGGCAGATATTTGGAAATTCATCCCCAAAGTGAACGAAACATTTGATATTATTTTCGCCGATCCTCCCTACCATATGCCCAACGTTCAGCAATTGCCCTCATTACTGTTACCCTTATTAAACCCAATTAATCCCGATGCAATGTTGCTGTTTGAACACAAACCACAACTGCAATTCCCATCGGCCAACACCCCCCAATCCGTAAAAGACTACGGCTCCTCCGTCATCTCGTTTTTTAGACC
>CANGWH010000082.1 GCA_947457565.1 Flavobacteriales bacterium | reverse complement strand
TGCTTAATTTGCTGTTCAATATGTACAAGAATTTCCTTCTTTCCGTTGTTGCTGTTTTTACTTTTGTGCTTAGCGGCTGTTCTAATAATGAAAAAACGGATTCAAACGTGAGTAAAATTACTCCTCAAGACAGTTCAGAGGTCCTATCAAAAGACAGTGTTCCTATTCAAACAGGAGACGATGTGGTTCTAACCAATGAGGGTTTGATGGTAAAAGAAATGTATAGAAATGAAATGCGTGTTTTTGGCAAGTATGTGGATGCGCCCATTACAGATATCAAAAACACGATCAATAAAGTAGTGCCTGATATGATGGGTCAAATTATGCAAAGACAACTTATTTTGAGTGGTACGTTGATGGTAATTTATCCCAAAGACAACCCAACTTCTAGCAAGGCTAAGATATTTTTGGGGATCCCTGTAAAAGTTAAAAAGCCGATCGTAGGCTATGAATTTTTAGAGTTCCCCGCCGGTGATTATTTCAAAGCCACCGTTAATGCAGCTCCCGGTGAATCCACCAAGCATTGGGTAAAATATTTGTCGTCCTTGGAGAAAAAAGGTCATAATTACCAAATCCCGATGTTTGAATACTACTCCGATAGCAGAAATGCGGAGATGACAACCACCATCACCCAAACAAGTCTGTTGGTTAAGAAAAAATAACGTGCAGCAATCATCCGCCATCCCTTTATCGGCCTTTCTAGGCGTGGTGGAAGACTCTGTTTACCAAGTTTTTGGTGAAAGAAGATTTTGGGTAATAGCCGAAACAGCCGATGTAAAAGTTTATCGTGATCGGTTTTACGCATTCCTGAATTTAATCGAGAAACAAGGATCAGAGGTAGTAGCCTCTGCCGGTGCAGCCCTTTGGAGAACAAGTTTTGGTAAAATTGCACAATTTGAAAAAATTACGGGCGTTAAATTCGAAAACAATTTAAAATTAGTACTTCAGATTTCGGTATCCTACAATGCTAAATATGGATTCCGTTTGGTGATACACGATGTTGATACGGCTTACACCATCGGACAACTATCTCAGCAACGGGAGCAAATATTAGAAAGCTTAGCCCAGAAACACCCAAAGTTAGTTTGGAAAATAGATGACAATTATGTCTCCGCAAACCAGTTTTTACCTAGATTGTCGGTTTATAACAACATCGCATTGATTGCAGCGCCCAATAGCGATGGTTATCGAGATTTTGTGCATGAATTAGAAAACAACCCATGGCGATTGAAGTTTAACATAACGTTATTCCCCGTACCCGTTCAAGGTGATAATGCGGCTCCCGAAATGGTTAAAGCGATTGTTGAAGCTAATAGTGTAAATAATTGTCAGGCAATAATATTAGTGAGGGGCGGAGGTTCTCAAACTGATTTTTCTCCGTACGATTCTTATGAATTGTCTTTGGCTGTTGCTGGATCAAAATTGCCAGTATTTACGGGAATAGGTCACGAAAGAAATGTTTCAATTGTGGATGAATTGGCATTCGCACAGTTAAAGACTCCCACCAAATGTGCGGCCTATTTGGTGGAATGGAATTACAAAGTTGTGGTTGATTTATTATCGGCCAAAACCCATTTGCTGCATAGCGCTCAAAAGATGATTGTTCAAAAGCAGAATACAGTGAATTCATATCGCAGCCAGATTGCAAAATCAGCCTTATGGATGGTTGTTTCTCAAAAACAGAAAGTGATGCATCAGCTGCAGAAATTACAACTATTGCAACCAACGAAAACAGTGCAACGCGGATATTCCCTCTTACGTAAAGAAGGCAAAATTATTGAATCAATACAAGGAGTCCAGGAAGGTGATGCGGTGGTAATTCAATTAAAAGATGGTACTATTAATGCTCAAGTAATTCATAAAAATTAATGGAAATGAAAGATCAAACTTTTGAAGAAGCCCAACGCAGAATCCAGGAAATTTTGCAATCCATAGATTCTGGTAATGTGTCGCTGTCCGAAGTTGAATTATTGCTCAATGAGGCACAACAATTAATAGATATTTCCTTAGAGCAATTAACTTCCGTTGAACAGAAACTAATTCAATGGGATAATTCTATTACTGAAGACAATGTTGACGAAAGTTAAAGCTGGCGATACAGTAGTAATCATTGCAACGGCCCGATGGGTTACTACGCAGGATATAAGTGCGTTTTTATCTTGGGCAGCTTCACATGCGTTAAAGGTGGAGTTATCGCCTAATTTATTTGAGGTCCACCATCAGTTTGCAGGAAGTGATCAGCAACGTGCGGATGACTTGTTATGGGCTTTAACTCATCCAACGGCTACCGCAGTTTTTTGCGCTCGTGGGGGATATGGAACTCTGCGCACCCTCAAGCAGATGCTCGAACAATTAACTTTTGATGAAAAGAACATCGATGGTTTAATGCGCTCACAATGGAAAAAAAAATTATTTATTGGGTTTAGCGATGTCACTGTATTGCATTCTTGGCTAAATAGTTATGGTTGGATCTCTTTGCACGGACCCGTGGTAAATCAATGGAATAATGAAGGTTTTTCAGATACCCTATTTTCGTTGGAGAAAGCTATTTTTACTGGTCGTTCTCAACTGGATGTTTCCCATTTACCCCAAATTAATGCTAAGCCGTTTGAGGCAGAGTTGGTGGGTGGTAATTTGAGCTTAGTTTATTCTCTGCTAGCCACTCCGTTTAGAATAAATTGGCAAAATCGAGTGCTCCTACTAGAAGATCTAGATGAATATTTGTACCACATCGATAGAATGATGCAAACTTTGGAATCTTCAGGATTGTTTGCTTCGGCCCAAGCAATTATTGTGGGTGGTATGACCGAAATGCGCGACAATACTGTCCCTTTTGGGGATAATGCTGTAGATATTATTCGTAAAATAGCCTCTAAATATTCAATTCCCGTAATTTTTAATGTTCCAATTGGACATTTATCTACCAACTATTCGGTATTTCTGGGGACTTCCATTACTTTTGATGGTAGATTTTTGAGTCAAAACTCCTAATTTGTTATTCATGTTAAGCGCAAAAACATTTTTAGCTATTTCTAAATTTGCTTTCGTAGGTGGAGTTTCGTTTCTTATTGATTTTTCAACGTATTATCTTTTAACCGAATGGGTAGGACTAGATATAAATCTTTCTAAGGGGTTGGCCATGATACTTGCTACTGTGTTTAATTATAAGTTGAATAAATCTTGGACTTGGCAGAATAAAGAAAAATCAAACTTTTCCGTTAGTTCAATTTCATTTTCAAGCGTACGAGTGAAGTTTGCTCTGCTATATTCGGTTAGTGCCTTTGTAAATATTGGTGTAAACTTTTATATGCTTCAGCGTTTACCCGATAATTACTGGAAGTTTGTTTCTGTAAAATACTTGGAAAATGGAACCCAAATGATTGATTACGAACTTTTTGCATTTAAATCGGATAAGTTTTTAGCGTTTTTCTGTGCAACATTGGTAGGCATGGTAATCAATTTTATTGGACAGAAATTGTGGGTTTTCGTAAAATCTGAGGAAGGAGCCTAAAAACCCACCTCGGAACCTTAACTTTGTAGATTAAGATAAAAGAGTATGGCTTGTTCTTCTTGTGGAACTAATGGAGGTGGATGTTCGCCAAAAGGCTGCAAAAGCAATGGTACCTGTGGCACAACAGGTTGCAATGCTTTAAATGTATACGACTGGTTTAAAGACATGGAACTACCCTATGGATATCAACGATTTAATATCGTTGAGGTTCGTTTTAAGGGCAGTCGAAAAGAATTCTTTAGAAACGTTAATGGCTTAGACTTATTCACCGGTGATTATGTAGTTGTTGATAGCAGTGTTGGATTTGATATTGGTACTGTATCAGCTACGGGCGAAATTGTTCGATTGCAATTAAAGAAATATCGAGTTCGTGAAGATTCTGAAGAAATGCGGGGTATTCAACGGGTTGCTTCCGAAAAAGACATGGAGAAATACCATGAATCGAAAGCGCGTGAGAATGCAACCTTAGAAAGAGCCAGGACTATCGCCTTCTCGCTCAATCTTCAGATGAAAATTTCCGATATTGAAATGCAAGGGGATGGCAGAAAGGTTATTTTCTTCTATACCGCCGAAAGCAGAGTAGATTTTCGAGAATTGATTCGAAAGTACGCCGATGAATTTAAGGTTAAAATTGAAATGCGACATATAAGTTACCGCGAAGAAGCTTCTCGTTTGGGAGGTACCGGTGTGTGCGGTAGAGAATTGTGTTGTAGTACGTGGTTAACCGATTACAAGCAAGTTAATACAGGGGCAGCTCGTGTCCAGAACTTGAGTATTAACATGGAAAAGCTTTCCGGTCAGTGTGGACGACTTAAATGCTGTTTGAACTATGAATTAGATCAGTATGTGGAGTCTATCGATACTTTTCCTAAAGCAAAAATTGTGAAAATTGAAACCGTTAACGGAGTGGCCTATGCTCGGAAAACGGATATTCTTAAACGATTGATTTGGTTCTCCTATGAGGATAGTCAAACCTGGGTAGCTCTTGAAGTAGACAAAGTGAATGCTTGCATGGAGGAAAATAAACAAGGGGTAAAAGTGGCATCGTTACAGGATCTTGCCCCTGCAAGTGCCGTGTTAGAAAATGTAGGAAAGACAGTAGTTGAAGATTCTGTAGATTTTATTGGTAATGATGAATTATTGAAACGAGATGATGAGTTTCGTACCGATCGATTGGGTAATTCCGGTCAGAAAGGTCCAAGAAATAATCGAAACGATAATCGAAGAGATTTTAAACAGAATCGCGATAACCGAAGAGAACAAAGGCCCGGAGATCGACCAAACCAAGGAGATAGGCCAAATCACACCCAGGGAGATAGAACCAATCGAGATAATCGACCCAGAAATCCTGAGAATAGTGACGGGGGTAGACAGAATCCTGAAAATAGGGATCGAAATAATCCACGGCCGGTAGATCGAAATAGACCGCAACGCGATTCAACCCAACCGAATTCTTCGCCAAATAACAGACCAAAGCCCAACCCAAATCGTTCAGGTAATTTTAGAAATAATCCAAATAGACCCGGTAATGATGGTAGAAACAATCCTTCGCCACCGGAAAACAAGGATTAAAACTAATCATAACGTTGAGATGTTTTCTTCCTACATCGTAGTTTAATCGATGCATTGGGAAGTAATATATAATCAGTGGTTCGCTTCCAAAGGTTGGGAACCTGCAAGATTTCAAAAAGAAACTGCGCAGGCATATTTTCAGCATCATAACGGCATTGTAAACGCTCCAACAGGCAGCGGGAAAACCTACTCAATTGCTGTACCTGCCATAATTCATGCATACCTCTCCAAAAGGTCCAAAAAGGGATTGTTTTTATTATGGATTACCCCATTAAAGGCATTAAGCAATGACATTGCTACTGCCATTGAAAATGCTGCCGCAACCTTAGATGTTGATTTTACTGTAAAGGTTAGAACGGGGGATACCGATCTTAAATCTAGAAAACAGATAAAAGATAAACCACCGACTTGTTTGGTTACTACACCGGAAACAGTTCATTTGCTATTGAGTTCCAAAAAATACGCCGATTATTTTCAAAATTTAGAATTAGTAGTTGTGGATGAATGGCACGAATTAATCGGTTCTAAACGAGGAGTGCAGGTAGAATTGGCGTTGGCCTTATTTAAACAGCTTCAACCCAACATGAAATGTTGGGGAATATCGGCCACTATCGGAAATTTAAATCAATCGTTACAGGTATTATTACCTAATAAATTATACGATTCAACTCCCTTGCTTATCAGACATGAGAAACCCAAAGAAATAGAGTTTGTTACCATTCTCCCCGATGAAATTGAGCGATTTCCATGGAGCGGGCATATAGGTTTGTCACTCTTACCAAAGATTATTCCGGTAATAAATAAATCCCAAACCACATTAATTTTTACTAATACTAGAGCCCAAAGCGAAATTTGGTACCAGAATTTATTGGATCAATCTCCGGAATTAGCCGGAAGAATGGCTATACATCACGGTTCATTAGATCCCGAAGTTAGACGTTGGGTTGAGTTTGCATTGCACAATGAACAGCTCAAGGCCGTTGTTTGTACAAGCAGCTTAGATTTGGGGGTTGACTTCAGGCCGGTAGATACAGTTATTCAAATAGGAAGTCCCAAAAGTGTAGCAAGATTTCTGCAGAGAGCGGGAAGATCTGGGCATGAGCCAAACAAACCCAGTAAAATTTATTTTTTACCAACTAATAGCCTTGAAATTATTGATGCAATAGCCCTGGGTAAAGCCTTGGACAATGGATTTGTAGAAACTAGAGTTCCTGTTGAACAACCCATGGACGTTTTACTTCAATTTCTCACAACAGTAGCAGTTTCGGATGGATTTAATCCAGCTGATTTATTTCCGCAAATTGTTAAATCCTTTGCTTATCGTGATTTAACCACGGATGATTTTCAATGGGCTTTAACCTATTTGTCAGGTAATATGAAAGTGTTGGCATCGTATGATGAATTTAAAAAATTAGTATTTGATCCAAAAACCAATACCTATGCCGTTCACTCTCGAAAAGTGGCTATGTTGCACCGGATGTCTATTGGTACTATTGTTTCAGATTCTAGTATTTGGGTAAAACAATTAGGAAAAAGTGTATTGGGGACAATAGAAGAGTATTTTATTTCTAAATTGAAGGAAGGTGATGCTTTTGTATTTGCCGGTAGGGTTTGGTCGTTTATTCGATTGGAAGGTAATACGGCATTGGTTAAAAAATCCGAGAGCAAAACAGCCATCGTTCCCAGTTGGATGGGTGGAAGAATGAGTTTAAGTTCGGAAATGTCTCATCTAATCAGACAAACAGTCTATGAATTGGGTGAAATCTTCCATTCGGCGGAAAGTAAGGCGTTAAATACCGAGTTTTCCGTACTATTACCGCTAGCAACCACTCAGCATAAACGGAGTATTCTCCCTTTTCCGGATGAATTATTAATAGAAAAATATAATTCTCGGGATGGATTTCATTTGTTTGTTTATCCGTTTGAAGGTAGGATGGTTAATGAGGGAATGGCGATGCTTTTTGCTTATAGATTGGCAAAAATTGAAAATAATAGCTTTAGTATTGCTATCAATGATTATGGGTTTGAGCTATTATCGGTAAACGAAATCCCCATAGAATTAGCACTAGAATTGGATTTATTTAATACAGAAACCATCGAAGAAGATTTAATTGAGTGTGCAAATTTTTCAGAAATGTGCGGTAGACGATTTTCAGAAATCGCAATAATTGCAGGTTTGTTAAATCGAGGAACACCCACTAAACAAATTAAAAGTAAGCACTTGCATGCATCGGCTAAATTGTTTTACGAGGTTTTTACGGAATATGACCCTGATAATCAATTGCTTTCACAAGCAAGAAAAGAAGTATTTCAATTACAGCTAGACTATCAACGCATTGTTACAGCTTTTAAGCGAATAGCGGGTAAAGAAGTTAAGGTAGTAGATATTCAAAAGCCTACACCGTTTTGTTTTTCGCTGTTGGTAGACCGATTGCGCGAACAGTTGAGCAATGAGCGATTAGAAGACAGAATAGCCGCAATGTTGCAACTAGCAGAATAATATTAATTGATACGTTTTATCCGCTTCAATTCTAAACTACCGTCGCTTTTACAATAAACATATAATATTACCTTACTGCTTTTGGTAGGTAACTGTTTTTTAACAGCATTGGTCATTAGAATACAAGGTTTAAACGTAGGAGTAATAGCAAAAGGCATTGAGTTATACCCAGCAACAGATTCACAAGTAGTTACTGTAGAAGTTGCTGTTCCACCGCTTGGTCCAGCATTTGCTGGTGCAATGGGTGCATTTAAATTGGGTGAATTGGTGTTGTTGGTTGGATTAGATGAATTAGCAGTTGCTGTTCTTGATTTTACAGGAGCAGGTGTTGGTTTTGATCCAGCAAATGGAATATTTCTTAATTCTACAATTTTTCCACTCCAGTTTCCTGGATTAGCTGCAAATGCCGCATTTTCAACATATACACCGTGGGTGAAGTCTTGTACTGCTTGACCATTACTGTTATTGCAAAACAATAAAGCTGAAAGGATAGCGATTGGAGCAAATATTTTTTTCATGGCGATCAAATTTACACTATTGTTGCCAAATATTATGCCAAATATTTGTTAATGACTGAGATACATGCTTTTCTGTTTGTATAGATCACGGAAAGTAGGATCCTTTAGGTCTTTAATAAATAGAATTGCTTCCCCTGTACTTTTCATTTCGGGTCCTAATTCACGGCTTACACCGGGGAATTTATTGAAGCTAAATACGGGTTGTTTAATAGCATAGCCCGTGGGTCTTTGCGGTATTTGGAAGTCTTTGATTTTACTAACACCTAACATTACTTTGGTAGCCATATTAACATACGGTACATCGTAAGCTTTACATATAAATGGAACGGTTCTAGAAGCCCTTGGATTGGCCTCAATCACGTATACCTTTTCATTTTTTATCGCAAACTGAATGTTTAATAAGCCACGAATATCCAAAGCACGAGCAATTTTCGCCGTATATTCTTCCATTTGTTCTTTAACTGTGTCGCTTAATGAAAAAGGTGGTAAAACAGCACTCGAATCACCGGAATGAATACCGGCCGGTTCAATATGTTCCATCATACCAATAATATGAACATCATCACCATCGCTGATGCTATCGCTCTCCGCCTCTTCGGCGCGATCCAAGAAATGATCGATTAATACCCTATTTCCCGGTAGATCCCCTAATAATTTTACAACGGCCTTCTCAAGGTCCTCATCGTTAATAACAATTACCATTCCCTGTCCGCCCAATACATAACTAGGTCTAACCAACACGGGATACCCAACTTCATTGGCTATTCTAATTGCCTCGTCTGCATCAATAGCAACACCGTATTTCGGATATGGAATCTC
>CANGWH010000081.1 GCA_947457565.1 Flavobacteriales bacterium | reverse complement strand
GCGTTGCTATACAAAGTGATATTCTTCAACCAACGCCAACCCGTTACTTTTATCAAGGATCCTAAATTCTTACGCAACTCCAATTCTACCCCATAGTTTATGGCTACTTCTTCGTTCTGGTAGGTAAACGTACGAATCAAGGGCTGAGAGGTTTCTAAACGAAATTCAATAGGATTGGTAATCTTTTTATAGAATCCGCCAATAGAAATCATATCTTGTTTGTTAGCAAACCACTCCCAACGAACATCGAAATTGTTCAAAAATGCTCGTTCAAGTTCAGTAAAACCAAGTACTTCTGAGTTAATGTTGAAGTTATAGAATGAGAATGGTGCCAATTCGCGCAATTCAGGTCTGTTCACTGTTGAATAGTAAGCCGCTCTAAGATTGGTTTTTGCTGATAAAGGCATCACAATATTCAACGATGGCAACACATCAACTTTTGCGTCGGGATCAGCCATTTTTTTACCCAATTGGGTTAAATATCTATTTTCTAATTGTTGTTTAAAATTCTCGATTCTGGCACCATAAATTAATTTCAAATCGTACACTTTGTTTCCTGATTTAAACAATGGCAAGTGGGATTCTACCATGGCATAGACTGCCTGATTTTTGCTAAAAGCCGTATAATCGTCTTTATCGTTACGGGTTTTATCGATCAAGAAGGTTCCGTTCTCTTTGATATTATTGATGCCCAAATCTGTCCCGGGCATATCCTGCGAAAACT
Source organism: Flavobacteriales bacterium (assembly GCA_947457565.1). Lineage (GTDB taxonomy): Bacteria > Bacteroidota > Bacteroidia > NS11-12g > UBA955 > JAGKXC01. Next base: position 8,271 of record CANGWH010000081.1, on the reverse strand, counting down.
TAGGTGTAGTAAATGCCAACGGCCCGTAAGCAAACTGTCTGCTATCAAAATCCCGGGTTCTATCCTGCAAAAAGAAACCGGATTTGAATACGTGTTCCCATTTCCCAGACTTAAATATAGTACTATAATCCAAGCTAGCAGAAACGGTGTTTTCGAACATGGTTGAAAAGAATCGGCCCGAACCGGCGTAGAAAAACTGGTTATAGATTAAATTTCTATCGGCCTGTATGGCTTCTGGCAATGAGTATTGTGCGATACGAAAATCAGGAATCTGACGTTTGGTAGCGCCATAATTCACCAACCACTGCAAATTCCCTGTCTTTCCTATAGCGTGGGTACCATTGGCTTGGGTACTAATCAACCGGTTAAGGTTCACCATATTGCTATACCCTTCTCCGTAGTTTTGATTTTCCGCATCGGCCAAACCATAACGAACGGTAGAAGCGGCATCATAGGTTAAACTAAACAGGTTCTTTATATCGATTCTATTTCGTTTATCAATTTTTAAAGAGAAATTGGCTATACCACCATTTTGAACATTGGTTGACAAACTGCTATCATCAAACTTTTTAACCAAACGGTTATCGCCATAATCCATATTCTGAACCAAGCCTTTGGTAAAACGTTGGGTCATGGCGTAGTTATAACTCACCATAACACCGGCATCCATTTTTTTAATTTTAAAAGGCTTACCCAACGTATAGGTGAAGCGAGGCGAAATAGGAGCTTGATAATTAGCGATATTCCAATTGTTATCAAACTTGCGCGTTTCTGCTACATTCAATTCCGGTCTTACCACATCAACATTAAACGCGGGATCCAACGTTGGAATCTGCTGTTGTTTGGTTAAAATCCCAAAGTAGTTAGATGTTTCCATGTCAAAGGTTCTCACGGATTGTCCGGTGGTAATGCTGTTGTACTGCATTCCAAAAGAAATACTTTGAGTAAGTTTTTCAGGGATGCTTTTGGTATTGATTTTAATAACACCACCCCCAAAATCGCCCACTAAATCTGGGGTTGCACTTTTTATCACCGTAATTCCATCCAACAATCCGGCGGGAATTACATCAAACGAAAATGCTTTACGATCACTCTCGGTACTTGGTAACGGTGCCCCGTTCAAATACCCCGCATTGTATCGATCGAACATTCCGCGAACATTGGCAAATTTACCTTCGGATATGGTTGCTCCAGGGATACGCTTTAACGCATCGGAAGTGGTTCTAATGTTGGTTTTACCCATATCTTCAGCCGATATGGCCTCTACCATTTGAATCGATAACATCTTAGTTTGAATGGCGCCTTCGGCTGTGCTGCCTTTCGGCTTGCGTTTTACCTTGATTTCGATATCGTCCATACGTTCGATTTTCACCAAGGAAAAATTCAAATACGCAGTACCATCGTTCTTAACATAAAGGGTATCTTCTTTTACCACATACCCCGTTGCTTCGGCGAATACTTTTTTTGAACCAGGTTTAACCACAAAACGGTAGTTCCCTTCCAAATCCGTGGTTACACCTTCATCGCCTTCCCCAAACACAAATACTTTAGCGTCCAAAATCCCTTTTCCAGATTCATTGAGCACTTTCCCTACGATAACCGATTGGGCTGTCAAATAATTTGCGCTTAGTGCAACTATAAATAAAGCAGCCAAGGGAAATAACCGAGACAATTTCATGGTACAAAATTCACTCCGCAGCGTTAACCTAATGTTAACGATTATTTAAGTTAAATTAACCTTTACATAACGAAGAGGCTACGCACCATATAATTTAAACCATTCTCAAGGCACAATTTGGTAGCCAAAAATGCCGAAAACCGTTACCCTAAGAACTTTTTTAGAAATTTCAGGCTGCCGTAGGGCGGGTATTTAAGCGGAAGATCAAACCAAGTAGGCGATAACAGTACTCCTTTGAAATGACTAAAAATCTCAAAAGTATGTTTTCCACGATAGGCGCCATAGCCGCTGCCGCCCACACCACCAAAGGGTAAATGATGATTGGCAACATGCACAATGGTGTCATTCACTGCAACACCGCCGGAGCTAGTTGCTTTTATTACATCCCAAGCATTGGATTGTTTACCAAAATAATATAAAGCCAAGGGTTTTTCTCCGGAGTTGATATCTTGGATAACTTCCGTCAACGATGAAAATGTTCTAATGGGTAAAATAGGGCCAAAAATCTCTTCTTTCATTAACGGGTGTTGTGGATCCGACACTTCAACCACGGCGATGTCCATGTATTTCTTACCCTCGTCCATACCACCACCGCGGATCCAAGTAACGCCTTCACTTAGATATGATTTTAATCGGGCGAACGACTTCTCATTAACGATTCTCCCATAATCTTTGCTATGCAGGGTATCACCGTCATACATATCGGCAATGGCCTCTTCAACTGCCAAAAGAAAATCTTGTTTAAGGGATTGGTGAACCCAAACATAATCTGGGGCGATGCAGGTTTGACCGGCATTTACACTTTTCCCCCAAATGACGCGTTTGGCGGCTTGGGCTATATCGCATCCTAAGTCTACGATACACGGACTTTTTCCTCCCAATTCTAGGGTAACTGGGGTGATGTATTTTGCGGCTGCTTCGGCTACAATTTTACCGAGGAAGGGTCCACCGGTGAAGAAAATATAATCCCAGCGTTTGCTGAGCAGATGTTGATTTTCAGCGATATCTCCTTGCACAACGGCAACCCAGGCGGTGGGGAATACTAATTCTATGATTTCTTGAATTACGGCAGCCACATGCGGCACCGCCGGGGAGGGCCGTAACACGGCCCGGTTGCCCGCAGAAATCGCGCCAACCAAGGGATTAATCAACAATTGAAAGGGATAGTTCCAAGGGGCCATGATCAAAACCTGTCCATAGGGTTCTGCCACTAGGCGCGATTTTGAGGGCAACAGGAACCATGGGGTTCCTACCCGGCGCGGCCTACTCCAACGCTTCAACCCCTTACAATGAAAATCAATCTCCTTCAACGCAACCCCAATCTCCGTTAAATAGGATTCATAATCAGACTTGCCCAAGTCCGTATACAATGCATCCATCAAAGTACGCTCCTTCTCCACAATCACCTTCCTCAATCGCTGCAAAGCAGCAATCCGTTCCTCAACGCTCGGAACCTCCCTGCCATTACTCAATGCCCGCTGCTCCTGATAAAGAGTATCAATATCCGATAAAGAAGTGTAAGTAGTGGAGATCAACATGATTTTTTGCAAGTTAATTAATTCTTTAGTAAACAAGCAACCACCCCGCAATGTTCACATAGATTTATCATCTCTCGGTAAAAATCGTTCCGCTTATTCAAGAATTTAACTACCACACCTCACTTCCAAGCCCGCAACATATGCTTCTTACCCGGTGGCCCAACCACCCGCTCCACCCTAAATCCCGCTGATACCAAATTTCTTCGTACCTGACCATTGGCCGTATACGTCACTAATACTCCCCCTTCCCCCATTCTCGCCAATACCCGTTCAAACAAAACCACACTCCACAACTCCGGTTGCTTCTTCGGTGCAAAAGCATCCCAAAAAACAACTTCCACCCCACTTGGCATTACTCGCTCTAAATCCGCCAAAACATCCCCTTCAAATTTGTAAAAACCTCGGTTTTTATCTGCTGTTTTTTCATCAACACTTTTCGAAGTGAAAAAATCTTCCTCAGACCTCCCACCCAACTTAATAAATTCCTGCTCAAACAATTCCTGCCATCGCTCCCTGAACCCCACTCTCTCCACAAATAAATCATCCATTACACCCCCATTTACACGCTTCCAATATCCCGCCATTGCACCAAAACCAAACTCCACCATAGTTAGCAATTCCATACCCAATGGAAATTTCTCAAGGCCATAATAACACACATCCAATTCCATACTTCTGGAAAATTCCTTCAATAACCAAGCATTCAACCCCGTACCAAATCCCATCTCAAAAACGCGCAATCCAGAAACTCTCATACCCGAAACTTCCTGCTTCATCAAATACCAATCCACAACTCCACGCAGCAAATACACATACATCGATTCGCAAACCGCACCGTGCCTTGAATGATAGGTTTCATCTAGGGTTGGCAGGTACAAAGTCACACTCCCATCCTTCGTCGGTAGAATTTCTATTTTCGGCGGATTCATCAATCTCCAAGCATTGGTTTCAATGGCAAAAATAAGTTTGGCACCGGATTTGAAATACACCAATCAAACAACGAAAATCATAAGTAATTGTTCATATAGGTTAGTACAAAAAGGGTTGACGCATCGTCAGCCCTTTTTGTTTGTATCTAATTACATAACCACCCAAAAATTAACAATTTATCAAACCAGAAAACTACAAATTAAGACCAATAATCATTGGGATTCGGACAATACTACCTCATCAACCTAAAACACAGCTGCATCTTAGATACAAATCCTAAAATTCAAAAATCAATTAGAAAAAAATACCTGATACTGTAAAATCACTGCATTTTTACGAGAATATCGCTGCGAATCATCCCCGAAAACTTGAACCGAAGGCCTATTCTCTACACACAAACTCCACTTGGCCGAAGGTCCGTGAATCAAATTAACTCCAAGCACATACGTAGCAATTTTCCTATACAAGCGATCATAATTGGCTCCCGTGAAACTACCAAACAATTGCCATTGATCCAATCCTACCGATTTTCGATAATCATTGCTTCTTACAGCAACAGTAGCTCGCTCATTATTCAATTTTCTACCAAATAAATACCCCAACTGTGCATACACCACCCTGCCCGTTCCAAACATTGGCAAAGCGTTTCCGTACTGCCCACCGGCATCCATAACTGCGGTTTTGCCACCAACAGCCCCCATAGAAGTTGCCGGATTCATCAACCCATTAAACCGTAAATAATCCTTACCGTAATTGGTATTAAAATACCCTAAATAGGCACTCAAGCAATCGGGCTTCTCACCGGCGGATATGTCACTTGGCGAAGGCTTAAAAAACAACGGCATATCCAAAAACGCATCAGCAGACCACAATCGCATGGCATTAAAAACCGTATCTCTACCCACCCCATTAAATCCATCTTGGTAATTCCACGTCGCCCGCTGCTGAACTATAACTCCGGCAGAAATATTTAATACCTTCTTCTTTCCCAAATAAGTCCCAGTCATGTAAGGCGTTTGCATCGATTCTTTCTCGAAAAACTGATACATCACCAAGCCTTGGTATTGCTTGCGATGACCGTAAGGCGAAAACGTCGCATGTTTGCTAATGGCAGGTATTGAAATCCCAGCAGAATTAATGGGGAACGGATCCGTAAACACAAATCGATAGTCCCACTTGTTCAAAGATCCTCGATAGTACACGCTCAATTTTCGAGAAAACAAATCCGTCTGATCCACCGTAGCTTGCGCAAAAACCGGAACATCCAAGGTCATAATTGTGCCGATAGAAGGTTGTGAAAACCTACTTAATCCATTCATAATAGTTAATCCACCCCCAATATGATGCTCCCCAATAATTTTTGAACCCCAACGACCTTTGCCACCGCTAGTGAATCGATATTCCGATACCGCATCGTGAATGAAGAACGACTGTTTTCGGTTTCCACCTACCGCCGTTGCCGCATTAAAATTATTCTGTCCCAATTGAAAATACACAAAAACACGTTCGCTCAAATTTCCTATTACCTGAAATCGAGTTCTTCGCAATCCCAAATCAACGCCCTGACTCACTCGCTCACCTAATAACTCCGTCCCAGGATTGTACTGCGCATAACGCAACCAGGTCTGATTTAAAGCGGTAACCGTAATTCCCTGTCGATAAAGTTTCTGTACAGGTGCGATTGGCGGAGGCAATGTTCCCCAATGATTTAAATCAATATAACGTTCAATGCCTTGCACTGAACCCCGCAATTCTTCCATACTTCCACCCTTTTCCGAAACACTCCAGTACGGAATATAACCTCGCTCATCAACTTCATTTATCATTAATGGCAACAACAACTCATTCAAAGCATCTAAACATCCATAAACAGAAGTTGGTTTGCCATTAATTCCTGATGCTCCGGCAAGGCTAGAAACCAAACCTATACCCAAAAAGCAACTGAATAATATAATATTTCTCACAACTACATTCAAAATTAACATCAATTATTTCGATTATCACATATACCCACCAGCTTCATGATAATATAATTACAATCAATACCTATATACCAAATCGATAAGAAACAAAAATCCTATCATCTGCAATTGACAAAAATCAAGCATCCATATTTTTCAATATCAATTGTAAAACTCCATACATCGAGCACATTCCCACCCTCAATTTCGTAGATTTGTTATCATGAAGTCCTATCCCTACCAAATTCAAAACTGGGAAGAATACCAGGAACAATATGCTCGGAGCGTAGAAAATCCAGAAGATTTTTGGGCCGATATCGCCCAACACTTCCATTGGAAAAAACCATGGGATAAAGTATTGGAATGGGACTTCAAAACAGCAAAAACAGAATGGTTTCAAGGCGCAGAGTTGAACATCACCGAAAATTGTATAGATAGACACCTGCAAACACAGCCCGATGCTGTGGCTATACTCTGGGAATCGAACAATCCCGACGAACCCAGCGTTTCCTACACCTACCAACAACTCCAAGATAAAGTAAACCAACTGTCTCATGTACTCACCAACTTAGGTGCTAAAAAGGGCGATCGCATTTGCATCTATATGGGAATGATTCCCGAGTTAGCTTTTGCCGTCCTCGCCTGTGCCCGAATCGGTGCTATCCATTCCGTTATTTTTGGCGGATTCTCCGCACAAAGTATCGCCGATAGAATTCAAGATGCTCAAGCCTCTGTAGTAATTACTTGCGATGCAGCCTATCGGGGCAATAAAACCATCGGCCTAAAAGAAATTATAGACGAAGCCCTTCCGCAATGCCCAAGCATTCAAAAAGTATTGGTTTATAATCGCACCCATTCGCCTGTAAGCATGATCAAAGACCGCGATCATTGGTGGCACGAGGAAATTGAAAAAGTCACTCAACAGGGCAATCCCCATTTCCCCGCGGTTCCCACTCAGGCCGAAGACGAACTGTTTATTTTATATACTTCCGGCTCCACAGGCAAGCCCAAAGGCGTGGTGCACACCACCGCTGGCTACATGGTTTGGGCCAATTACACCTTTGTGAATGTGTTTCAGTACCAACCCGGACAAATCCATTTTTGCACGGCCGATATCGGTTGGATTACCGGTCATTCGTACATCGTTTACGGCCCCTTAAGTGCAGGGGCTACCACATTAATGTTTGAAGGTATTCCTACTTGGCCCGATGCAGGAAGATTTTGGGAAATCGTTGATAAATATAAGGTCGATATCCTGTACACAGCTCCAACCGCCATCCGAAGTCTTATGGGCTTTGGCTTGGACCCGCTGAACAACAAAGATCTTTCCTCTATTAAGGTGCTTGGTACCGTTGGAGAGCCCATCAACGAGGAAGCTTGGAATTGGTATCACCAACATATCGGCAAATCAAAAGCTCCCGTAGTAGACACCTGGTGGCAAACCGAAACCGGTGGAATTATGATATCCAATTTAGCCGGTGTTACCCCTGCAAAACCGTCCTTCGCTACCTACCCATTGCCCGGAATTCAACCTGTATTGGTAGATGAAAACGGCAACGAAATTCAAGGAAATAACGCATCGGGCAACTTGTGCATCAAATTCCCGTGGCCCGGCATTATCAGAACCACTTACGGAGATCACCAACGCTGTCAGCAAACCTATTTCTCCGTTTACAACAATCTCTATTTCACTGGCGATGGGTGTTTACGAGACGAAAATGGTATGTACCGAATTACCGGCAGAGTAGATGATGTACTCAATGTATCCGGACACAGAATCGGCACTGCCGAGGTAGAAAACGCCATTAATATGCATGCCGGAGTAGTGGAAAGCGCGGTGGTAGGCTACCCCCATGACATCAAGGGGCAAGGAATCTATGCCTTCGTGATTTTTAACGCCTTCCACGAAAACGAAGAACTCACCAAGAAAGACATCCTTATTACGGTTTCCAAAATCATTGGCCCTATAGCCAAACCCGATAAAATTCAATTCGTTAGCGGATTGCCTAAAACACGGAGCGGGAAAATTATGCGCCGAATTTTACGAAAAATTGCCGAAGGTGAACTCGAACAAATTGGCGATACCACAACCCTATTAGACCCCCAAGTGGTAGAAGAAATCAAAAGGCAGGCGTTACCGCCTGCCTTTAACACTTAATGCAAT
>CANGWH010000080.1 GCA_947457565.1 Flavobacteriales bacterium | reverse complement strand
CCTCACCACCTTTCTCAAACACCCCATTAAGGTAACTCTCAAACAGCTCCTTGGCGTTTTGTAAGTTCTTTTGGGTGTTTTCTATGGCTTTATCTATGGCTTCAAAGGCTTCGTCTATGATGGATACTATGCGTTTCTGTTCTGGAAGTGGGGGGAGTGGGATTTCAATTTCATTTATTTGTCTAATAGTAAATTGTTGAAGTGCAGTTCCATTTTTTTCAATTGAGTATAAATTCTTCATTAAAGGTGAAGATAGAAAATAGAAAAGAAATCTAAAGTTGATTTTTTCAAGGCAACGAAACCAAGCTATTTGAGAGTTTAAATTTGCATTTTCAAAATCTGAACCTACAATTGCTATTTTACCTATTTCACCACGATTGGTAAATAAAATGTCGTATGCTTTAAGGTGGCCTTTTTTTAGTATTGCGTGTTTTTGAGTTGTAATAAATTTCATTTCGTTCCAAACAACTTCTCCATTAACAATATTATTTGCACGAATAAATGGAACACCTTCAGGAACCATCTCATTGCTTTTGGGATAGTTAGACGAATGATTGCCATCACCTATCCTGCATACGTCATTTAATTTATATAACACCCAATTCTTCATATCAATCCTGCTATTGAGTTTAGAATACTGTTGGTTTCTTCGTCTAATGACCTTATCTCAGCCAAGATTTCTGATGGGGTACGAATGACCTTTTCCTCTTTCTTGGTAGGATTTTTTACCGATAGATCATAAGTCGACTGGTCTACATCAGCAACATCAATTGTCCATGATTTATCAGAATCCGCTTTGGTCTTCTGTAAAAGAAGGAAATCTTCAAGGTCTTTATCATTTAAGGGATTGGTCTTACCGATGTTTCTCCCTGGATCCAATTAGTAATACCAAATCTTCTTGGTTGGCTGTCCTTTGTCGTAAAATAGAACCACTGTTTTTACTCCTGCTCCCTGGAATGTACCTTGTGGCATGTCTAGGATGGTATGCAGGTTACAAGTTTCCAGCAGGTGTTTACGAAGTGCAGCAGCATCAGAGTTACTTAGAAATGTATTCTTGATAACAATAGCAGCTCTACCACCTGCTTTTAATATCTTGATGAAGTGCTGCAGAAACAGAAATGCAGTTTCGCTTGATTTTATATCAAAGTTCTGTTGAACTTCAGGTCTTTCTTTTCCGCCAAAAGGAGGGTTAGCCAGAATTACACTAACACGATGCTTTTCTTGGATATCTCTCAAATTCTCACTAAGAGTATTTGTGTGAATGATATTTGGAGCTTCAATACCATGAAGAATCATGTTCATAATTCCAATGATATATGCCAGGTTCTTTTTCTCTTTACCGTAAAAGGTTTGGGTTTGGATGGTTTTTAAATCGGAAGTAGATAATTTACTTCTATCTCGTACCATGTACTCATAAGCTTCACATAAGAAACCAGCACTCCCAACAGCCCCATCGTACACCTTATCGCCTACTTTGGGATCGACTACATTAATCATTGCACGGATAAGAGGTCTGGGAGTATAGTATTGACCACCATTCCTACCTGCGTTACCCATATTCTTGATTTTGGTTTCGTACAAATGACTCAATTCATGTTTGTCAACCGATGTCCTGAATGGAAGGCCGTCAATTAGCTCCACGATTTCTCTTAAGTTGTATCCACTTTGTATTTTGTTCTTTAACTCGCTAAATATCTCTCCAATTTTATACTCTATTGTTTTTGGGTTATCTGCGGTTTGCTTGAATCCTTTCAAATAGGGGAAAAGCTTCTGATCCACAAAATCCACTAAATCAGGACCTGTTAAAGCGATGTTGTGATCTAGTTTGCCATCAGACCCTTTTGGCATTGCCCATGAATCCCATCGAAACTCTGATGATAATATATGCTTATATGTTTCACCCTTAAGTACGGCTTCGTCCGTTCTGTCTTTCTCCAGGTCGTCAAGGTACTTAAGGAATAATATCCAAGAAGTTTGACCGATGTAATCTAACTCACTATCTGCTCCTGCGTCCTTGTAAAGGATATCATCTATATTTTTAAAGGTTTGCTCGAACATGGTTAAATGCAAATCTAACTTTTAAAGTTAATACTTAACCCAAGCAATAAGTAGGATCATAAAATATTTGAATTTGATTTTTTAACAGATATACACATATACGTAAAATCTTCAATTTTATATCAAACAGTTGCAGATTATTATTTTTACAATAGTTGATAGAATATTGCATATTAGATTTATTTTTTTATTGCAAAGAGAAAATTCCGTTGGAGTTGCATGTATAATATGGTGAGCGTACATTCCATTATAGTTGTCCAAAAATATAAGACATATGTGTTAACTATTAAGGAAAATCAAGAAAGTAAATTGCAGGTAAATGAGTATTGCAGCGAGGTGATTTCCTTTTTGCCACCAGGAATTATTATAAAATCGCATACGGGAATAGGAGCTACTCATTTTTAGTTTTTTAAGCAGAGTATTCAGGGAGTTGTGCGCAGTTAATGCATAGATATTCATGCATTTAAAGCGAAAAAGTGGGACGTTTTAGGTTCGAATTTTAAAATCCCACTTTTGTACGCAGAACTTACGCGTTTTTAGGGTCATTTTAGCAAATGCTAAAAATAAAAAACCCCGAAAACACTGGGCTTACGGGGTTTTAAGTGTAAAACAATAGTCTATTTTGCAGAGAGGAAGGGATTCGAACCCTCGATACGCTTTTGGCATATACACACTTTCCAGGCGTGCTCCTTCGACCGCTCGGACACCTCTCTAAACGGGCTGCAAATATAGGGAATTAGTGGTTTAAAACCAATCTAATCTTACGTATCTAAACCGCCTATCGCGTTGAATTTTACTATCTGCGTCTTCGGTCACGTCGATTTTCGCGTCTGTCTCTTACATCCTCTCGCCTGTCCCGCACGTCTTCTCTTTTATCTCTTATATCCTCGCGTTTGTCCCTAGGTCCTCCTTGAAACCTATCATCTCGGATATCTTCTCGTCTGTCTCTGATGTCTTCACGCTTGTCTCTAACATCTTCTCGTCGATCTCTTTTGTTTTCAATTCTGTCTCTTCTGTTAGGTCTTGGTCTCTGATGTTGATCGTTTTGATCTAATGACCTGCATTCAGTTGCCGATAATGATGCAAATACCATTAGGCCGCTGCCAATAAATACGAATACTTTTTTCATAATAATTGCTTTTACTCTTACAGACAAGAAAACACGTCCCAAGTTTAATGGAATACGATAGAATGGATAAAATGGCTCATCCAATCGACGAAAATAACACGAAATGTAATTATCGAACCGGTACCCAGGTGCCGTTGATGTATACAAATCCTGCAATCTCCATAACCTCTTGGTCGTTGATAATGATTGAGTTAATCATACTATAAATTTAACGCATGATATATCTAAAAGTTTTATAATGAGTTAATTGAATGTTAAATTTAAGTGAATTGCGATTTGGGTGATTGCAATTGGGGTAAAGTTATTGTCCTCGAAAATTCACAAAAGAGTATCAGTTAACGGGCTGTGAAAACCCTATGAAACACTTACTTTGTGGCCGATTCTAAGGACTTAACCATCGAAGGCCAAGAGAATTTTTCCTTGAAGGTTTTCATGTTTTCCGACATTCGTTGCAAAACACCTGGTTTGAATATTTCTCTAATTTGATGTACCATGCAATCGGGGTTGGGTTGTCCAATAAGTCCTGTTTCACCATGGGGAACCAATTCAGTAAGCCCGCCCACATCGGTAACGATCATGGGTTTATTGAAGTGATAGGCTATTTGTGAAACACCGCTTTGGGTAGCACTTCGATAGGGTTGAATCACCACATCGCAGACGGAGAAATAGTACTTTACCTCGTTGTTTGGGATGAATTCCGTATGCATGATAACTTTATCTTCCAAATGATGTTCTTGGATGATTTGATCATAGGCGGAACGGTCTTCGTAAAATTCACCGGCAACCAGGATTCTCACTTCTTTCATGTCATGAATCTTGGCTGCTGCTTCTAAGAGAATGTCTAATCCTTTGTAGTGCCGTATAAATCCAAAAAACAAGAGATAGGTAAGTTCAGGATCAAAATTCAGGTGTTTGCAGGCTTCCTGTTTGCTGCATGCTTGCCCGAAATTATCGTACAAGGGATGGGGGTGGTATAAACTTGGGATGTTCTTAACCCCAGGATATTGGATTAAATCTTGTTGTACCTTTTGACTCATAGCCACAGCACCATCGAGGATCGGTAAAAAATATTTGCTAAAGGGCTTGTCGATGATTCTTTTTTCGTGCGGGTAAATATTATCGGTGATGGCGATAATTTGAGTGTGTTTGTTTTGTTTTACGATTCTAGCGAATGTGCCAAAACAAGGACCGAAAAAGGGCATCCACCAGCGGAAGATTATCACATCGGGCTTTAGCTTTTTATATTTTAATCCAACCTTAATCCAATTCAATGGATTGATAGAGTTTAAAGCAACATCGATGGTTAGATCTTGGGGTTGTGGATCCGTAGAAAATTGGGATTGTCCAGGAAATAGAAAGCTTGGATATTGTAGTGAAAAGGTGAGTAAGGTGACTTTGTTTTTTTGAGATAACTCCTTGGCTAATCGTTCGTTGTAGGTTGATAAACCGCCTCGTAATGGGTGGGCAGGACCAACGATTACGATGTGCTTGTTGATGAATTCCACGGATAATTAACCTTGGGTATGGTTGGTGGTTTCTGCGATATTGTATTGATTTCTTTCTGGATTGCTGCGGGCAATAAGCTCACCTAAAAATCCTGCTAGAAACAATTGGGTTCCTATTATCATTGTAACCAAACCGATGTAAAAAATAGGGGAGCTTGTAACCAACGGTGCAGGTTTTTGTTGGATTACGTAAACAAGTTTTTCAACTAAAATCCATAATGCCATCACGGAGCCTAATAAGAAACTAAGCACGCCCATTAATCCGAAGAAATGCATGGGTTTTTTGCCGAATTTCGACATGAAAAATAGGCTCATCAAATCCAAGAATCCATTCACAAATCGGTTCATTCCAAACTTGGAACTGCCGTATTTGCGGGCTTGGTGAACTACTACTTTTTCTCCTATTTTAGGAAACCCTGCCCATTTGGCAATTACTGGAATATAGCGATGCATCTCTCCATACACCTCAATGTTTTTAACCACTTCATGGTGGTATGCTTTCAATCCGCAATTGAAATCATGCAATTCTAAATCGCTTATTTTTCGGGTAGCCCAGTTAAATACTTTGGTGGGGATAGTTTTTGATAGAGGGTCGTAACGTTTTTTCTTCCAGCCACTTACAACGTGATATCCTTCTTCCACAATCATGTTGTAGAGTTCAGGGATTTCGTCTGGGGAGTCTTGTAAATCGGCATCCATGGTAATCACCACCTCGCCATTGGATTGTGCAAATCCTACGTTTAGGGCTGCACTTTTCCCGTAGTTTTGACGGAATTTGAATCCTCGAACATTGCTGTTTTTTGCAGAAAGATCTTGGATGATTTTCCACGAATTGTCTGTACTGCCATCGTCTAAAAACAATACCTCAAAGGATAATTGATGGGCGGAGCATACCCGTGCTATCCAATCGTGCAATTCTGGAAGGGATTCTTCCTCGTTAAACAGTGGGATAACTACGGAAATATTGTACATGTTGTTGCAAATTAAGGGAAAGCCGAGGTAAAGACGAAATTTTTAGTTTGTGTGTTGTCGAATTTCTAACTTTTATAAAAAAAATAGGTGTGGATCTAGTGCCCAATTAGAAATGATTTATTATCACTTGAGAATAATTTATAGTTAAATGAGAATAAATAATTGTTGAATGAGGATGATTTATAGTTACATCGAGGTTATCTATTGCCAAATCCAATAATTTCTCGAACTTCTCGCATCGTTTTTTGCGCATTTTTCCTGGCTTTTTCGGCTCCAAATGCAGCAATTTCGTTTAGGAGTTTCTCATTGCCGAGCATGGTGTTTATTTTATCACGTAAAGGCGCAATGAACACCTCCATGTCGTTGGCTAACTGTTTTTTAAGGTCTCCATAACGAATAGCTCCTTGTATATGTTGGTCTTCGAAGAACTGTATTGTTTCTTGGGTGCTTACTAGTGCCATTAAATCGAAGAGGTTTTGCACGGCACTGCTTTTGGGTGCTCCTGCTTCTTGTGGGCCGCTATCGGTAACGGCACGCATGATTTTTTTATTTAAAACAGAAGCTTCCTCGTTGAGATAAATACTATCAGCTTCCCCGGCACTCTTACTCATTTTCCCAGAATCGGTAAGTCCGGGAACACGAATTAGGCTCTCGCCCAAGGATACCGCTTGTGGTTCGGGGAAATACTCGCAATTGTACAGTCTGTTAAATCGGTTAGCGAAGGTTCTCGACATTTCCAAGTGTTGTTCTTGGTCCTTGCCTACGGGTACTTTTACACCGCGGTGCAGGAGTATGTCAGCCGCCATCAACACGGGGTAGGTAAGTAAACCGGCGTTTATATTATTGGGTTGTGTCCTTGCTTTTTCTTTAAACGATGTAACCCGCTCAAGTTCACCCAAATACGCATTCATATTTAGGAATAAATACAATTCTGCAGTTTCGGGGACATCGCTTTGGAGGTAGATGGTACATTTTTCTGGGTCTAATCCTAAGGCTATATATTCGGCTAATACGCGCTTAACGGATCCTTTCAAATCCTCGGGGGTAGGATGCGTAGTTAGCGAATGATAATCGGCGATAAAAAAGTAGGAATTGAATTGTTCCTGCAGGATTAGAAAGTTCTTAAATGCGCCGAAATAGTTGCCCAAATGCAACTTGCCGGTTGGGCGGATGCCGCTTACAACTATCTCTTTCATGGTGCAAAAATACAATGGAATTTTACTCACGGGTAATTCGTTGCGATTATTGCAAAAGTTTCTTGACAAGGAATTGCTTTTAGGGAGGTATTTTTGTGGCATGCCACAGCGAATACAACTGAAGTTTTCTCCCCAAGAATTAGGAAATACGGATTGGGTGGATGAACAGTTTAAGCAGGCAGCGGGCTTGGGGAAAGATGGTGCAAGTGCCACCGTATTATGGAGAAAGAAGTCGTTGGACGCCAGGGGAAAGATGCCTTATTTTTTGGTGTCGGCCGATGTGTATACTGCTGATGAATTGCCAGCATTAACCCAAGGATTTAAATTGCAAAATGTGGCTTGGGCGGCAAAAACTATACATATAATTGGTGCGGGCCCGGCTGGGTTGTTTGCTGCGTTGGCGCTGATTGAATTGGGGGTTAAACCGGTGGTAATTGAGCGGGGTAAAGAAGTTCGATTTAGGCGAAGGGATTTGGCGAAAATGAATAAGGAATTGGTGGTGAATCCAGAGTCTAATTACTGTTTTGGTGAGGGTGGTGCTGGAACCTATTCTGATGGTAAATTGTATACACGTAGCAATAAGCGTGGGCCTGTGGAAAAGGTGTTGCGGTGTCTTATCGACCATGGTGCTCCGGAGGCTATTTCCTGGGAAGCCCATCCGCATATTGGGACCAACAAATTACCTCAATTGGTGGAGGGAATAAGAAAGACAATTCGCGATTGCGGAGGAGAGGTGCGGTTTAATAGTAAATTGGTTGATTTGGATTTGGAAGTGGGCAATGGAAAGGTTAAGAAAATTGAAATTCAACAATTTTCCGAGGAAGAAAATTCTGTGGAGCACACAGATTCCGCGGTCAAAAAGTATTGGGAATCTTGTGAACAGCTGATTTTAGCAACGGGTCATTCGGCTCGAGATATTTTTGAGTTACTTTCCGATAAAGGTGTAGTCATTGAGTCAAAACCGTTTGCTTTGGGGGTTCGATTAGAACATCCCCAAGCGTTAATAGATTCTATACAATATAAGTGTGATTTACGGGGCGATTATTTGCCGCCTAGTTCTTATAGTTTGGTAGAGCAAATTAGGGGAAGGGGGGTGTTTTCGTTTTGTATGTGTCCGGGAGGTATTATCGCTCCGGCGGCCACGGATGTGGGGGAAGTGGTGGTGAATGGATGGAGTCCGAGCAAACGAAATGGACCATTTGCAAATAGTGGCTATGTAGTGGGAGTGGATGATCAGGATTTTGCTTCTTTTTCAGCGCACGGTGAGTTGCGCGCATTGCGGTATCAGCAATCGGTTGAACGCGCCGCATTTTTAGCAACCGGAAGCTTGGTGGCACCGGCTCAGCGTATGGAAGATTTTATACAACAACGCAATAGTGCTGATTTACCCTTGAATTCTTATTTGCCGGGACTTATGTCAGTGAATTTAGATTCAGTGTTGCCGACGGCTATTCATCAACGCGTTCGGGAATCGCTGGTTGTATTAGGTAAGAAAATGCGCGGGTTTCGTACCAATGATGCCATTTTGGTAGGCGTGGAAAGTAGAACCAGTAGCCCAGTAAGGATACCTCGCGATTCTGAGAGTTTGCAACACCCTCAATATGATAATTTGTATCCTTGTGGAGAGGGTGCGGGGTATGCTGGAGGGATTATGAGTGCGGCATTGGATGGAATGCGTGTTGCTCAAGCTGCTACGTTGGGGGATTAGAATTTTATGTGTTGCTCAAGCAATCAGCAGGTCTGTTATTGCGATGTGGAAAATAATCTGTTATTGTAAATTTCCATAGAAGTAATTTTATTTTTACTGGTTTGTAGAATAGTAAAATAATGTTGCTAATAATTTTAATAGTTTTTCTTTAATGTCCTTTAAAATATTGATAATTTCAGTATTGTCTATGTCATAAATAATAGTTTTCATAGGTTGTTGTATGTAAGATTTCGATATTGCGATAATTAATAATAGGCATTAAAAGTGTTGTTATTAAAGGTAATAATTAGATACAAAAATACTATAACACATATGAAACAAAATTACATTTTCTCACACTGGAAAACTGTCATTCGAGGGGGATTTCTTGCTGCTGCTGCATTATTTGCAGGGTCAGTTAGTGCTCAATTGAATGGAAGTTACACCATTAATTCGGGCACTGCCACGGGCGGTACGAATTATCAAACATGGACGGCTTTTGCCACCGACATTTCTTCCAAAGGGGTAAGTGGAAAAGTAACGGTAACGGTTCAAACCGATGTTACCACTTCTACTCAAACTGTTTTTGGAGCGATTTCGGGAGCGAGTTCAACCAATACTATTACTATTGATGGCGGAAGTAAGATGCTTTCTTATAGCGGTAGTTACGAGGTGATTTCATTTACTGGTGCAGATTATGTTACCATCAAGAATTTGAAAGTTCAACACACAAGTACATCAACCTTGAGTTCTGGTCTTCGTTTTTCTAGTGGTTCGGATTATAATACCATCGACAATTGTATTATCGAATTTACAGGGATGACCTCT
>CANGWH010000079.1 GCA_947457565.1 Flavobacteriales bacterium | reverse complement strand
CAGAAGGCTTGAGGTTATGTTGGATAACAGCGACCATTGGGCAAAAAATGCAATTCCTAGAGCGGTTAGGATGGTGCCAACGAAAACAGCAATTTCGTTTTGTTTAAGGCCCCAAATAGCCGAAAGAATCACGATAGCGGTAAGGAAGGATAATAAATGTACTGCTTTAATGATCATTTTCCGTCTACCGCGTTGCAAGTGTGTTTGCTTTAGTGAATTATTGATAAATACGCTGGTAATGGAGTGGGTAATTATATATCCGATGATAACAGCGATAGATTCAATGATTTGTATTTGGTAGTTTTCCATTATAGCGTATTTGGGTTATAGAGAAATTCGTGGGTAGATGAGCATGGCGTAGGGCAGACTTAAATACAATTCGTCTTTACACGAAACTAAGCAGTAAATATGGAATTCCTATTTGGAAATAACCATAGGTTGAGAAGCTTTACGGTGAAAACAAATCTCAGATTGAATGTTAAGAGCATTACTTATTTTAAATGGAGTGAGAAATATTATTTCGTTTTTCTATATTTGCTGCATCATCAAGAGCACACAAGTGCACCAACCGGGTTACGCTTACCACGGTGGTAAAACGATGAGGACCAATATGTCAAAAACAAAGTTTTATGCAAATAATCATCATTTTTAGAGAAGGCGATCGCGAGCGATTCGCTGAATTTCATCAGGGTTTCCTGAATTTGGATCATTCGTCGTTAATCGACCGTTACAACCGCAACCAGAAATTGGGCATCGTAGGAGTGCATGCACAGGGGATTATGCTGTTAGCCCTACACCATCGGTTTGTACAGGTTTTTGGGAAATCACCCATTGAGTGGACGAACAACTGCCTATTGGGGTTAACTAATCCCATTCAAATGAAAGGTGAAACGTGGGAGTTTGTTGATTAATGATTCGCAATTATCCCCGCAAAATGAAAAATTTATATGAATGATTTGTATTAAATCTAATACTGTTTTCGTTGAATCCAGGAGCGATTTATATTTTCTTAAATGGGGTAGTAATTAGATGTTGTTTATTCGAATATTCCCGGTTGCCATCAGATAAATGAATGGTTAAATCGTACTTGCGGAATTCGTTGTTGCTAATAGTGAATGTAAAATAGGCTGAATGGTGGTTGTTGAATGCACTAATTATTTTGTTTTCATCATCGGTGATTTCATATCTGCTATTTTGAAGTCGATTTACTGCGGTAACCATTACAATCAATAATGAATCATTGGATTTACGTATAAACCAATTGGGATTTTGGGATATCTCGTTCCTTTTGGTTATTTGTTCAAATGACTGGTCTAATTCGGGCACAAAGATGATGGTGGAATCTTGGTTATTGGATGAATGATATGTGGATTGAAATAAGGTGTCTTTAATGTAATAGTTCGATTGGAATAAGGTACTGCCCTTAAAATAATCGAACCATCCGGATTTTTTTCCTTGAATGTAATTACCAATTGCATTAAGTGCATTCTGCCGTTTGAATGAATAACCATTCAGATTTCCATTTAAATAAAAAGAACTGTATTAAAAAAGGCTTTCAGAAATCTGAAAGCCTTTTTTGGTGGAGAATACCGGAGTCGAACCGGTGACCTCTTGCATGCCATGCAAGCGCTCTAGCCAGCTGAGCTAATCCCCCAATTGGACTGCAAAAATAGGGAAATTCGAGGATTCTTCAAAATTAGCGGCAGCCCCTACTTGGTTAGTCCTTCTTTTTGGGTCTTATCAAACTGTCTTTGGGATAGAGGTGTGTCATGGAGTCCATAACGCCTTTTGCCCATAAAATCAGCGATTGTTTGTCTTCCGGAGCCAATTTTGCATCGCCGTGCATGATGGTGTACGAAAACATCGGCATTTCATCCTCTTCAATTACTTCTACCAATTCTTCCATTTTGTGGTACTGTTTCCATGGGCGGTATTGGGTAAACTCATCAAAATTCAAATGTTCTTTACCTTCCTCCACGTGGTTTTCGATCCACATACCAAAGGGTTGATAGTTGGTGTACCACGGATAGGTGGTGTTGTTGCTGTGGCAATCGTTGCAGGCATGGTCTAGCAGTTGTCCTACTCGGTAAGAGGTTGGAAATGCCGTAGAAATATGATGTTTTTTGATGCCTGAATTATTGGGTGTTACTTTGATCCATTGAATACCTACCAGGGTGATAGCGATTACCGTAGCAGAAATCCAGGTTATTTTCTTTTTATTGATGACCATAGCGCTGCAAAGGTACAACTATCTAAAACCAAGGAATAAATCTGGGTGTTGTTTTTTTGTAATCGGTGTATTGAAGGTATAAATTATGGATGTAGCGCTATAATAAGGTAGTAGGACAAACGTATTCGGTGATGGGGAATGCGGAATTTTCCTTGATTTTATTGAATCCGCCAGCTACGTCAATGAGGTTGTTGTATCCTCGGGCTTTCAGGATTGAAATAAAAATCATGGAGCGGTATCCTCCAGCACAATGCACGTAATAGGTTTTTCTGGGGTTGATTTGGGTCATGCTATCGTTAACATAATCCAAAGGGCCATTCAATGCACCTACAATATGTTGGGATCCAAATTCGCTGGCTTTTCGTACATCAAAAATCAAGGTTTGGGGATGTTGACGTACAATTTCGGCCAGTTGATCCACGGATACGGATGGGATGGTATCGATGGGTTTTCCTGCATCGGCCCAAGCTTTAAAACCGCCTGAAAGTACCCCCAAGGCATTGTCGTAGCCAACGCGAGCCAATCGGGTTACCACTTCCTGTTCTCTTCCCTCATCGGTGATCAATACAATGGGTTGTTTAACATCGGGTACCAAGGAACCTACCCAGGGGGCGAAGCTGCCGTCAATGCCGATGTTTACGGAACCCGGGATAAATCCTTGGGCGAAAACTTGCGCTTCGCGGGTGTCTATGATGAGTGCATCGGACTCTTCCGCGGCGGCTTCAAAGGCTTCAATATTCAGGTGTTGGGTGCCGGTTTTCATTACATCGTTGATGCTGGCATACCCTTGAATATTCATCAACACATTTTGGGGGAAGTAGCCTGGAGGTGGGGTTAATCCGACTAATAATTCGTTGATAAAGGTTTCTTTATCTAGACCTTCGCGCAAGGCGTAGTTGGATTGTTTTTGATTGCCCAAGGTGTCTGTGGTTTCTTTGCTCATGTTTTTTCCGCATGCGGAGCCGGCGCCGTGCCCAGGGTAAACGATAATATGATCGTCTAAAGGCATAATTTTATTGCGCAAGGAATCGTACAGGTGCGCCGCTAACTTTTCTTGAGTTAATTCGGCTATTACTTTTTGTGCTAAATCGGGTCTACCCACATCGCCTATAAACAAGGTGTCACCGGTAAAAAGGCTATGGGTTAAACCATTTTCATTGAACAATAGAAAGCACGAACTTTCCATGGTGTGTCCTGGGGTATGAATTACTTGGATTTTAACATCGCCCAAGAGGAAAACCTCTCTGTCGATGGCGATATGTGCTTCAAACGCGGGTTTGGCGGTTGGACCGTACACAATGGTTGCGCCGGTGGCCTTTGCTAAATCTAAATGCCCACTCACAAAATCGGCGTGGAAATGGGTTTCGAAAATGTACTTGATTTTCACCCCGTCTTTATTGGCTCTATCCACGTAGGGTTGGATTTCGCGCAGCGGGTCTACGATGGCGGCTTCGCCGTTGGAGGTGATGTAATAGGCCCCTTGGGCTAAGCATCCGGTGTAAATTTGTTCTACTTGCATGGCAGATAATTTTGTTTGCAGTACAAAGTTGGTTGGATAATATGTCAATAACCGTGACGAAAATCACATTTTGAAAATCGGGAGGAACGAGTATCTTCGTTTGCAGGAATTTGCTGCAATTGATAGATTTTTTTATTGATTGTATCCTTTTATGGCCAGGACTCGAAAATATCTTCAGTGGAAAATTGCGCAATCGGCGGAGCTTCGATGGTGGAAGAATTATTTGAAGGATAAGGATCCGGACGATTACAAAACGGAGAAATTGGCGTATTGGCAGAGGGTGTTGAAGCCTTTAGATTCTGTACTTACTAGCACCGAAGAATTGGATATTTTGGATGCGGGGTGCGGGCCTGCCGGGGTTTTTATGGCATTAGACGAAGCAAGAGTGGATGCCGTGGATCCGTTGTTGGAAGAATACCATCACCGGTTAAAACACTTCGACAAAGGGGATTATCCCTGGGTTCGGTTTTTTGAATCGCCCTTGGAAACCTTTGATTTGCAAAAGCAGTACGATATTGTTTTTTGCATGAATGTGATTAATCACGTGGCCGATATTGCCTTGTGCTATCAGAAATTATCGGAGTGGATACGGCCTGGTGGCTGGTTGGTAATTAGCATCGATGCTCACAACATTCCTGGTTTAAAGCATGTATTTCGGTGGCTGCCGGGGGATATTTTGCATCCACATCAATTTGATTTACACGATTATAGAGATTTTCTTAGCGCCAATAACTTGGTGTTGCAACAAGAGGAAACCCTCAATAATGGGGTTATGTTTAACCACATATTGCAAATTGCACAAAAACAAGGTTGATGTTGTTGTTTAGCAGGTTACGTGTGATTAGCAGGGTTTTGGTGATTAGCAGGATCTTGGGGTATAGCAGGTTTTTGGTGTTTAGGAAGTTCTTGAGGTTTAGCAATTTTTTAGGGGTTCGCAGTGCGGTGGTGCTATTGGGTACCATGAGTATAATGGTTCAAGCGCAATATGCGGTGGAGTTGGCCACAATTTCTGGGAAAATGTTGGCCCATTCGGTGTATAATACCAATTTGGATGGTAGGCGCTCCTTGGGATTACAAGCCACGGCCATCTGGCTATTGCCTACCGATACCGGTGGGTTAATTTCAAGAACCGTTAAACATCGATACGTTGGGTTTTCCCTGTTGTCCATGGATATGGGGGATGGTTTAATGAATACAATACTGAATGACAGAAAAGCACTTGTACCCATGGGAACAGGCCATGGGGCGATGGCAATTTCGGGAGCGAGGTTATCAATGCCACCCATTCTAGGATTTAATGCCCTGCAGATGCAATGGGGTTTTGGATTGTTGTATTTAAGCAAATTTTATGATTCTGTAAGTAATCCCCTGAATTTGGCGATGAGTTCAACGATGAATTTTGCGGCTCAGTTGAAGGTTCAAGCGGTTCGACATATATCTCCTAAAAGTACTATTAGCGTTGGGATAGAAATGTTCCATACGTCGAATTCCAATTGGCAAAAACCCAACGTGGGATTGAATTATGCGCAGTTGAGTTTAGGCTGGGTACATCGATTTCATCCTGGTAAGCATATGGATAAAGATCCTTGTTTTTGGAAGGGCGAATCCATCAAACAGTTATCGGTCCCTTATCAGGTTTCAATACGACATGCTTATCGAAAATATCGAAAAGACTTTCCTGTGTATTATTCGGTTTTTACGGCAGAGGGAAGTTGGGGATTGCCTAATTCGTATCGATTAACGGAATTAAGATCGTACGCCGAAATGAAAGAATCGGGGCTAGCAAAAACTCCAAAAGGAATGGATTCACGACAGTACGGGGTAGGAATGCCTCGGGGGGAATGGCGATTTGGGTTGAATGTATTTTACGAAGATTCTGCTGTGGGTAGGGATGCAAGCGGTACGTTGTTTTCCTTGGATAGGAGATTGGAAATTGGGGCTTTCGCGCGAAGGGTAATGCGATTTGGGCCAGTAGATGTGTTTTTGGATTTCGGTTTGTATGCGGTTCCTCCCAAATCGGATCGAATTACTGATTTGGAAAAAACTCGGTGGTTTTATAATGCGATTGGCACGCAGTACCGGATCAATAAGCATTGGCTATTGATTCATCGATTGAAAGCACATTACCACGTAGCGGATTACATGGAGTTGGGCCTGTTGTATCAGTTTTAAAGGTCAATAAAAAAGGGGCACCGTTGGGCACCCCTTTTCCAGAAGAGAATTAATTTAGAATTTAGTTGAAGGTATATCGAACACCCACTTGAATTTGCCATACATCGTTTAAGCCGGCGCTTTTGGATGTTACATCGCTAATCAATTGGTTGTTTTTATCACGGTTAAGTGAATAAATAGGGTTGTTATCAGCATCCTTACCTTCGTACTTCATCAAGGCTGGGTAGTTAACCTGCTGGCTCACACCCCAAGCGGAGTTGATTAAGTTACCGAAGTTGTAAATGTCTAAGCGCAATTGCAATGAATGCTTATTGGGGTTAGACAACTTGATATCTTGAATTACCGATACGTCGAACGTAGTTAACCATGGCAACAATACGCCATTACGCTGAGCATATTTACCCTTGTTCGCCTTAAGGTACTCATCGGAATTCAATAATGCGTTGAAGGCATCTTTTTGCTCCTGAACAGTAGCGGTGTCTTTATTTACTACCGTTTGTTTCCAGTTGATTTCATCGGCAGAATTAGGGATGTAAATTAGATCGTTGTTGTTCAACTGATCGCCATTCATGTCGTTGGAATAGAACATGCTGTATCTACCCATGTTACCCGATTGCATAAATACGCTAACGGTAGTAGGATATTTTTTCGATGGAGTTTTATAGGTAAGTGCACCGATAATTCTGTGTCGTTGATCGTTGTCTGAGAATGCTAAATCAGCGGCATTATTACCATTTACACTGCGATTATCTCTCCAAGAAGAGAATGCTATAGAACCACCGGTGATGATATCTTTGGTTTCAGAGAAGTTATAGGCAAGCATGAAACCAAGACCTTTGGTAGCAGGTTTTTCTAACTTAATGGTAGCAGAATAGTTGTACCCTTTGTTGGTATTGGTTAAAAGAATTGCATCTGTAACGTTAGAATAAACTCGGTTATTGGCGTTGGTATAACCGTAATATGGACGGGCATCAGGACCTGCAAAATTACCTTTCACCTCTACTTGGTTTACGTTTAAGTAATTGATGTTGTTGATGGTTTTGTTAATCATACCTTCGAAAGTTCCAATTAATCCCCAAGGCAATTTTGCATCAACACCGATATCGGAACGCCATAATTGTGGGAATTTGAAATTAGGGTCGGTTAATGCCAAGTTGAATGAAGATGGAGTGGTTGGGTTGGAAGGGATAAATGCAGTTACATCTGAAGTAAAGGATTCGATTCCATTGGTACTAGGAACTTGTTTGATTTTTACGTTATCGTAACGCATAGAACCAGTGGTAACACCGTTGTTGCTTAACTGGTTACTGATCCAAACAAAGGCGGGTCTTCCTGCAAATAAACCGGAACCTCCACGCACTTGGATATCTCTGTTTCCTTTAGCGTTCCAGTTGAAACCAACGCGGGGAGAAACCAATGGATTGGGCGTTGGTAAGGTTTTAGTTGAATAGCTGGTTTTCCCCTCTGGGCCGTTGAATTTCATGGTATCCACACGCTTGTTCCAGTACTCGCTTTCGGAAGCGTAACTTGGGATATCAATACGCACACCGGCAGTGATTTTCAATCGAGAATTTACGTTGAAATTATCTTGGATGTAGGCGCCCAATTGAGTAACTTTTGGACTTGCAGTTGGCAAAGCCCCTCCTTCTACCGCAGAGTAGGTTAATGCGTAACGAGCTAACTGAACCGAAGTATCTCCGGCTGCACTCTTGTAGAAATCGGATAAGGATTTGTAAACGTACTGACCATAATAGGTTGGAGTAAATGTGTTCTCAAATGCAAAATGCTCTAGGTTGAAACCTGCATTTACTACATGCTTTCCTTTGTAATAGGTTAGGTTTTCTTGGATTTGTAAGGTATTCGTATTTAATATGTTATTTGGAGTGAACGGTTCATAACCAAAAGAAGTGTAGGTTTGACCGCCTTCCATGATATCTACCAACGGGAAAATTCCACCACCACTACCACGAAAATCGCGATTAGCTGTATAACCGATTTGGAAAGAAGAATACAATTTCTTGTTTAGGTTGCTATTCAATTCGGCAATGATTGAATTTAAATTATTATTGATGATGTAGTTATTATTGGAGAAGTTTAAGGCGTTCACCGTACCATTTCTGTTACCAGAAAATACACCTGAGTTGGAAGCTAAAACATCTCTACGAGAAACCAATGAGTTATAACGTAATGAGAATTTGTTTTTATCGTTGATGTTCCAATCCAATTTAACCAAATATTTGAAGCTGTAGGTTTCACGCTTATATCCATCGTATTCACCCGCATCGTAATTGTAATTGGTTTTTAAGAAATCGCGCAATGAATCAAGAGCACTAGCACGAACGCGGGTTACGTTGGCGGTACCAGATGGTTCGCCACGGTTTGCCTTGAATTGGGTACCTGGATCGTCTCTTCTTTCTTCTTCGGCATTAACAAAGAAGAATAATTTATTTTTAATCAATGGTCCACCCAAACGGAATCCCATTTGTTGTACATTGTATTCGTCTGTTTTTACATCGATGTCGCCTGCTTTTTTACCCACCATTTTATTATTACGGGTATTAACGAAAGCGCTACCTTCTATTTTATTTGTACCAGAGCGAGTTACCGCATTGATACCAGCACCCGTAAATCCACCCAAGCGAACATCGTACGGAGCTAAATTTACCTGAATCTCCTGGATAGCATCCAATGAAATTGGGGTAGAAGCGGTCTGACCGGCAGGTGCAGAAGCTAATCCAAACGAGTTATTGAAAATTGAACCGTCAATGGTTAGGTTGTTAAAACGAGAATCTTGGCCAGAGAACGAAACACCATTACCTGTGGTAGAAGCAACAGATGACGATCTGCTTTGTGGAGTTAAGCGCATAAAGTCGTTTAAATTCCTACTTAATGTAGGCAACGTACTTAGTGCTTCTTGGTTGATGTTGGTGCTAGCACCGGTGTTCTGAGAATTTAGGATTTTTGATTTTTGAACGTTGATGGTAACAGCTCCGATAGCACTGCTTTTGGAAACAGCAACCATGTCTAAAACGAAATCCTGACCCAAGGCAACGTAGATGTCGTTTACATCCACTGAGTTAAAATCACCGTAACTAACAGAGACTTTGTAGGGACCTCCAATTCGAATACCCGGAATAGAATAGTATCCGTTATTGGTGGATGTACCTGTAAATACGGAACCGCTGGGTTCGTGGATGGCTTTTACTACCGCTCCTTTTAATTTTTGACCTTCCCCGTCTTTTACCGTTCCGGTAAAACTGGCGCTGGTTACCTGAGCATTGGCTGAAACTGCGAATACAAAAGCAATTAGCGAAAGGGTTAAACGAATGAATATGTTTTTCATGTGTACTTTATTCGACCGAACAAAGTAAGTGACCTGTAAAATTCTAAATATGTTTGAATTATTAATAAATGATTAATATACAGTGGGTTACAGGTAGTATTTATTAAGAAAAGCGTTAGTTTTAAATAACCTTCAAATTACATTTATTTAAATTTTACATAACAAAGGCATTGGGCAATACTTTTGCCCTTTTAAAAGATAATGCGTTGTAATTCAATTAATTAAGCTCTTTTTTCGGGGGGGGGTAACTTCTGATTTAAACAACAGTAATTCGGCAACGTAGTTGTTCTCTTCTGTTGTGAAGTTACGGAATGAAGCCTGGT
>CANGWH010000078.1 GCA_947457565.1 Flavobacteriales bacterium | reverse complement strand
CCGAAGAAGTTCTGGAATGGTCAGGTAAATAATGACGGTCCAGAGGTTCCAAGCGGTACTTATTTCTATCAGTTGACTTACCGATTCAAGGGTAAAACCAAAGTAGAGAAAGTTGATGGAACAGTAAACGTAATTAGACCTCAATAATTGATTTTTGGATAATGGAAAAGGGCTGCCAGTTATGGTGGCCCTTTTTGTTTAGGGTGCCTCGTTTTAAGTAGCGTCCTGTTTTGCGTTCAACGTTGCTTTCTACGTAACGTCCTACCTCCACTCTTAAATTCCGAAACAGTAGCAGTTGACATTTTCGTCTTAAACTGGGATATTCAATTTAGGATTCATTATTTAAGTAACTTTGTGCCTTGTGAAATTGAGTAACTCTGATATTATAGTAGCTCGTGCTACAGCAGTAGGGTCGGCCGCCTTGGGTGTGGTACGTTTAAGCGGAGCTGGAAGTTGGGCGTTGATAATGGGGTTGTTGGATAGATCGATATCCAAGCCAATGAGTCACAGATTGTATTATCGGAATGTGCTGATGGATGGCAAAGTTTTGGACGAAGCGGTGGTTGCTTTGTTTGCGGAGGGCAAAAGTTTTACAGGCGAGGAATCGGTAGAATTAACTGTGCATGGAAGCGAGTATATTTTGATGCAGTTACAGCGATTATTGGTACGATGCGGTGCACGATTGGCGGAACCTGGTGAGTTTACCCAACGAGCATTTTTAAATGGTAAAATGGATTTGGCTCAGGCGGAGGCGGTAGCTGATTTGATAGCGGCTGAGCATTCCGCAGCGCATACGGTGGCATTGAATCAGTTGAAAGGCGGTTATAGTCAAGAAATTTTGGGATTGCGGGAGGCATTGCTTCATTATGTGAGTTTGATTGAGTTGGAATTGGATTTTGGAGAGGAAGATGTGGAGTTTGCCAATCGGGAGGAATTGCGGGCATTGGTGAGTGATTTGTTGGGTAGAACCCGAAGATTATACGATAGTTTTTATTATGGCAACGCGCTTAAGCAGGGGTTTCAATTGGTGTTGGCGGGAAGACCCAATGCCGGGAAAAGTACTTTGTTTAATGCGTTGTTGAATGAGGATAGGGCAATAGTGAGCGACATCGCAGGTACTACGCGCGATAGTATTGAGGACCGCTTGATGGTGGATGGTATATCGGTTCGTTTGGTGGACACTGCCGGTATACGTGAAGCGACCGATACTATTGAACGTTTGGGTATCGCACGGACCTTGGATCGAGTTAGTAAAAGTGGTGCTACATTGTATGTGTTTGATGCACTCTCTATAACCCCGGAGGATTGGTTACGTGATGTAACGGATTTACGAGGTAGAACGGATCAGGTGTGGTCGGTGGGAAATAAATTGGACTTATTGGATTCGTCCACTACCACACTTTGGGTGGATTATGGTTTCAGGAACGATTTAGGGGCTATACATTGGATTTCGGCAGTAGATGGCATAAATACCCAAGAAAAGACGTTATCGTTGATTAAAGAGCTGTTTTTGGCCCGATTTGGGAATGTTGGGGATCAGACTACCGTTACCAATTTGCGTCATGCGGATGCATTGTATCGTTGTATTGAGGATTTGGAGCTGGTATTGGCAGGTTTGGATACGGGGTTAAGCGGGGATTTAATGGCGTTTCATATCCGCGGAGCAATTCAGGCCTTGGGATCTATCACCGGCATCATCGACGTAGAAGAAATTCTTGGCTCCATCTTCTCCCGTTTCTGTATCGGCAAGTGATTGCTGTACTTTTGAGATCTAGTTAAGTGAAGAATGAAAAATGAACGGAGAACTAAAGACCATACGTAAGATATGAAACGAGTAATAAACATAACATCGGTTATCGCTTTTGTTTTTATAGGATGTATAAATGGGGAAAGTGATTTTAATACTTTAATAGAAATAAAAAGAGATTTGTATTCCAGAAAAGTTACAGATTCCAACGTTATTATAACAAACGCTTCAAAAAATGAAAAAGTAAGAGTTACTATTAAAGAAACTCTTTTTCCAACTTCAGGAGATACAACTAGTTTTAATACGTTATATCCGCTCAATAGAAGAGAAACTACCAGGGTTATAGAACTAAACCCTGGAGAACAAATAGTTAAACCCTATCAAGACCCTTTTGATGTATGGAAAATAAAACATAAAGTAGTGGGTGAAACTATTATTAAATAAGATGATAGTATAGAAAAACAAAGCGGATGTTTGGATTTTTCTAATGAGTGGGAGCATACATAAGCCCATGCTAATTATTAAATCTCACTGGGGACTTTCATTTTTTTAATGCGCACTTATAATTCAATAACGAGTTAATTCAACCGCGGAGTTGCCATCGTGGTTGTGGAACTCCGCGGGGAATTACTTTTAATCTTTAATCCTTAAGCGTTTTTACGGTCTCATTTAGTTCTTTAACCGTATCAGTTAGAATTTTATTTCGAAAACCAAAGCAACTATTTGTTTTCTCTTTCATCGTTGATGGTAGCGTGTAAATAGTTGAAATCGCTTTCATAATTAATTCTTCTCTCTTTCCGCCTGCAATGTCGCCATACGCCTGAACTGTTAAAGCTATGGCAGAACGAAATGCATATTCTTCTTGGAATGTTCGTTCTCGAACATATTGTTTAATTGTAAATAAGAGCACAATCATTACGGGCAATGATTTTATTGAATTAATAAGTAAGTAATGCCAATCAACATTGGTTGGAAAACCACCTACCACTCCGAAAAAGTTTGTGAAGATGCCAAAAATTAAAACCAAAGCAATTAATCCAGTGGTAAATACAATTTTTGCCCAACGGCTTACGGGCTTGTCCAAAGCATTTCTACGGTCATTAAATGTTTTGAATAATTGCTGAGCGCCTTCCTTTCCAATAAGTTCGTCTAGCACAGCGATTCTGTCATTAAACGTTTTACTTTTATCATTAATTGATAGGAGCATTTCGTCAAAGTCAACATTCTTTTTAGTACTTGCTTTTATTTCAGCGTTATAATGTTCTTTGAGTTCTTTGAGTTCTGTTTGAAAGGCTATGTAAGCAGACCTTTCTTCCTCAATTTTCTTTGTAGCATCAGTTAGTTTAGATTCTTGTTGCGTAAGAATTCCATTAATGGATTCATTGGTTGCGGTGCTTGAATTAAGTAGCTTGTTAATTTCGTCCGAATTGTTTCTTGCCGATGGAAGTAATCCCTCAATCTCATTTAGTTCTTTCTTTTTGGTGGTTACCAATAATTCAAGATTTTCCTTTTCGGTCTGCAAGGATTCAAGCAATGTTACATTTGTTGCAACATTTTTATTAATTTGCTCTGTAATTAGATTCAGCTTGCTTTCCAACGCTACAATTTGAGCAAAGCGCCTTTTGTCGTCTTTTTCTAAAACTTTGTCCCAAAAGCCATTAACAACTTGGTAATAAACCAAGCGATTTAAAATAGTTACAGCTTCATTGAAATTGTTGTATTCAATATGTGTATTTAAATTCATTAAATCTTCACTCAAATTTCCACTGCCAAAATCATTCTGAAATTGATAATTAAAGGGAAGAATATTTGAAAACGGAGTTTCAAGAACTTGTTCGAGCTGAGTAATGACCTTTTTTGAGTATTGCGATATTTCGCTTACCGTAAAATAGCCAACAAAGCTTGAAAGGTCTGAATAGTCCTTAAACACTTCTGCGATGCGTTTGTCAATGTCCAATCTCCAAAATGGTTCCAATTGGGCCGATACTCTTTGTTTTTGTTCTTGATTCATATTCTTTAAATTTTATTTGTGGTTCGAATGATTCTTCCCTTAATACCTAAGTCATATCATGCTGCAGGAATCGGTAGTCGTATGATTCCTATAAATCTATAGCTACATGCTTGGGCTGAAGGGAATGTTTGTTTTCATTTCTTAGATAAAATAAAGTTGACCTAAACTGATTTTAAAAACTTATCCGAGTACTTTGGAGGCGAGTACAACAGGAAGATACAATTAAAAAAATCAAATAGAAATAAATCGACACCGCGCAATACGGTTATTATCGCCAATATTTAGTGAGGGGATAATTTAATTTCATTAATTGACGCCTTTTTTAAGAAATTGCGTTAATCTGTGTTGCAATTTATAGGTGTATTAATAGTAGCTAGTGGTTTGTTAATGTTCTGGACTAACTATCGGTATGGTATCCTAATTAATCGATAGATAAATGCTCCAAATAATAGAATTAGAAATTCGATTTCTTGTGGAGATGGACTATTCCATTCTCCAAGCAGTAATAGTGGTAATGTAATTTATTGAAGAAATGGAGGAAGCCTATATACTTAAGGGCTCCTCGATAATAGTAAGAAGAGTTGGAATAGTGTGCACTTAAAATTCGAGATAATTCTGGATGGTTATAGGGAACGATGAAAACGGGCTTTGTTTTTTCTTGATGCCGATTATCTCGGTTGTAAGCGGGTTCTACAATTTAATGCCCCAACCTGCACGGAACATTTCTCTTCGCAAATATTCTTTTTCGTCATTTTCGAACATGATGGACATATCCATACCTGTATTGTAATCGTCCTCATACATTTTACGGTAAGACCGTAAAATCAATTTAATTTTTGGGGAATTCCCGTTGGATAAATGTACCAAGTATTTTGAGTAATTATAAGCTCCTTGTTCTTGCCCGAGATATTGAAAGCTATCAATTTTTCCGATCCAAGTATTTTCAACGATACTGTCTTTGTTGAGAAAGCCCCCACATGCAGTGGGTCTTCCGGGAGCGTATGTGTTTATTTTGCCAAATTCATTCCATCGTATGATAAATGTAGAATCCTGTTTCCAGTTAATAGTATCGATGGTTATATACAAAGAAGAGTCCTGTCTCTTTGTATATAGATTGTACTTTTCCCCATTGCAATCAAGGACACTAGAATCGTGAAATTGTGGAGGTCCCCATCGATATGGATCATCAAGTTTCCATTCACCTCCAAAATTCCAGCCAAATTTTTGGTTGAGTGATGTAGGATTATAGGGATCAGCCGGGGGTTCGCAACTTTGAAATAACGCGAAAATCACTACCGGAATAACTTTTGCAATTGTTATAAAACTAGGGGTGGAAAATTTATATCGATCGGTCTTCATTGTATTGAATTTGAACTAGTAAAGTGTTCGAATATAGGATTATTTATTGGAGAAAAAGGAATGCGATTAATTATTAAGGGTTTATCAATTGGTTATGCACAGGCGAACTAGGGTCTGTTATTGCTCGTTGGCCAAAATCTTGGCTAATACCACATATAACTAGCTATACTTTGGTTGTTTTCATCGTTTAAATGTTGGATGTAGGCTGGTTTGTATGGGATTAGTTGGTAAAATTTGTAGTTTTACACAATGAAAAAATTCGTGCTGCTGTTGTGTTTTGTGGGTATGGCAATTTCGTTGTACTCCCAAACGGTGCGGGAGTTAATTGTAAAAGGTAGCGAACAGGTTCAGGCAGAGGATTATAGTGGTGCCTTGGCCACATTTACCGAAGCAATTAAGTTGGATTCGTCCTATGCTCCGGCATACTTTTTTCGGGGAATGGTTCAGGCGAAGTTGAAGAACCACCAGAATGCGTTGGTGGATTATACTATTGCATTATTATTGAATCCTAATTACGACTCACCCTATTACTATCGCGGAATAACGAAGCTTGCTCTCGGTAATGACAGCGGAGCATTGGTAGATTATAACAAAGCCATCGAACTAAATCCCAAATTCGAGGAAGTCTTTATTGAGCGCGGCAATTTGAAGTATAGAATGGCCGATTATCGAGGTGCTATGCTGGATTACAATCAGGTGATTGCTTTGAATCCTCAAAGTGCTCGAGCCTACAGCAAACGCGGTTTCGTTAAAATTCAATTGGAAGATTACAAAGGCGCTATTGCCGATTGTACGAAAGCGGTAAAAATTAATCCCAAAGAGGAGAATGGTTATTTTTATCGGGCGGCAGCGAAAACCCAGATTCAGGACTATCGCGGGGCTTTGTTGGATTATAACAAAGTTATCAATATTAATCCCCAAAATGCCCATGCTTATTTGAGTAGAGGATTGATTAAGCACCTGTTGGATCAAAAAGAGTCGGGCTGTTTGGATTTATCGAAGGCCGGGGAATTGGGTATCGAAAAAGCATATCCGATGATCAAACAATACTGCAGAAAGTAGTCTATTTATGCGTTGGTCGCTCTTGGCTGACTCGTGTGCATGGAGTTTTTAATCGAGTAATCTCGGGTTGCGAGCCTCGATGTTACCACTTTGGTTGTAACTTTATAGGAAATTGTATAATGAAAGTGGGTTTTATTCAAGTATGAAGTTGTTTATCCAGCATATGGTAAGCTTACGATGCAAGATGTTGGTGAAGTCTGAACTAAATCGATTGCAATTGCGGTATACTTATCTAGAGTTGGGCGAGGTGCACTTGGTAGGTCCAATTTCGGAAAGTAAACGTAAACAACTTGCCGAGCGTTTGCAGGTTTCGGGGTTAGCGTTAATGGACGATAAAAAAGCCATCCTTATTGCAACGATAAAACGCACTATTGTGGAAATGATTCATATCCAGGATGAGCTTCCAGACGTCAAATATTCTGTGTATTTGAGTTCGGTCATTCAGAAGGATTACCATTCAATGTCAGAGCTTTTTTCAAAAACAACGGGAATGACCATTGAGCATTTTATTATCTTACACAAGATTGAAAAGGCCAAGGAATTGATTATGTACAATGAGTTGAATTTGACCGAAATCGCTTTCAAACTGCATTATAGTAGCGTTGCCCATTTGTCGCATCAATTCAAGAAAATCACCGGATTAACGCCTACATTTTTTAAAGGGTTGCAACTAAAGCAGCGCACCAATTTGGAGGATATTTAGCGGGAATGATGCAATATTTACTCCGAATTGTGTAACGCTTTTGCGCGGTAGTAAGTGCAACTTTGGTAGGAAGATAATCCTACAAACGATGAAAAAAATTCTGGTTGCTGTTGACTACTCGCCTTCGGCCCAACGGGTGGCAGAACAAGCGCACGTATTGGCCAAATCCATGAATACCTCAATGGTAATTGTGCATGTGTTAAATGATGTAATGTACTATTCCTCTTCTACGTACGATCCAATTATGGGGTTTGGCGGTTTTGTGAACGACGATTTCTTGACGGAAAATTCTAAGCAAAAGGTGGTGGACGAAGCTTACCGGTTTTTAGAAAAAATTAAAATTCATTTAGGGGATTCAACCATTGAAACGGAGGTGCTGCATGGCGAGATATCCGATAGTATATTAAGTGCCTCAAAGAAACGAAATTGTGGATTGGTAGTCATTGGTACCCACAGCAGAAATAAGCTGGAAGCGCTCTTTGTGGGTAGTACCGCCCATCTGATGCTGAAGTATTCGCGAATTCCGGTGGTAGTAGTTCCAATAAAATTTAAGCCGATAAAAGGTAGCGATTTACTGCTGGAAGGATAGTTCGGTTCAATCGAGTTTATGTATCAGAATTTAACCCTATAAATTAAAATATCATGTCTAATCAAAAAAAAGGAAACGCAAAATCCGACAAGAAAGCTGCAGCAAAAACGCCTAAGGAAAAGAAAGAGGCAAAGCGACAGAAGAAAATAGAAAAGAATAACGACAGCAGAATCGTCTAATACTTGCACGTTGATAATCGTAGAAAAACTCGGTATACTTCTCCAGCGGACAGGCCATTTGTTTGAAAGTGAGGGTGTTTTAAATCCTGGAGTGATAAAAGTAAAAGACAAAATACATTTATTCTATAGAGCCGTAACGAAGGATAATTACTCTACCATTGGGTATTGTAGGCTTTCTTCCCCAATGGTAATAGAATACAGAAGTGATAAGCCGGTATTATTCCCCCAAGCGGAATACGAATTTCAGGGATTAGAAGATCCAAGAATCGTTGAAATAGAGAATGTATATTATTTGTCGTATACTGCCTTTAGTGGAGTGAATGCTTTGGGTGCTTTGGCTATTTCTGAGGATTTAATACACTGG
This sequence comes from Flavobacteriales bacterium, assembly GCA_947457565.1. Lineage (GTDB taxonomy): Bacteria > Bacteroidota > Bacteroidia > NS11-12g > UBA955 > JAGKXC01. Next base: position 1,639 of record CANGWH010000078.1, on the reverse strand, counting down.
AAAAAGTTAGGCATAATTGTTCCGCAAGTTACCTATGAAGAGTTTAAACATTTCGCCGAGTTTGAAGGGAGCATTCATGAGAAGTACGTCCGATTTAACGATTACCAGAAAAGCCATCAAAAACAAGATCGAAAAATTTTCTTGTGGGATAAGAATTTGATTTTTTTTCCTCGTAAAATTAACGGCAAATTCTGTTTTTTACATCGAATCAAACCCGATATACAAATCGTGGTTAATGTGGAGCATTTGGACGATTTAACCATCGATTTTTGGCAAGAATATTTCTTTCATTTTCACGAACATGTGGTATTAGCGCCAAAATTCGACCACGAAGTTAGTTATGTTGGTTGTGGCTGTCCGCCCATTGAAACCCCATGGGGATGGTTGTTGATTTATCATGGCGTACATGATACCATTACCGGCTATGTTTATACCGCGTGCGCTGCTCTTCTGGATTTAACTCAGCCAGAAAAAGAGCTTTCGCGATTGCCTTATCCGCTGTTTATACCCGATAAACCTTGGGAAGTTACCGGAGAGGTAAATAATGTGTGTTTTCCTACGGGTACTGTGGTAGAGGGTGATTCCTTGTATATATACTACGGAGCCGCCGATGAGCGAATTGCAGTGGCCAAAGTGAGTATGTCCGCTGTATTGATCGAATTACTGAGTTATCAAATAAACTATTACAGCCATGAACAACCCCAGAACGGATCTTAATCCATCCCTCAACATTGTACTAAGAACTGCAATTACGCATTCTTATCAAATTCAACCCCTATCACAACCCGAGGTTGCAATAGCTACCCCCGAGATATTGTTTGTAACATCCTACCCCCCTCGAGAATGTGGTATTGCTACGTATTCTCAGGATTTAATTTCCGCACTAAATCAACAATTTGAACACTCTTTTACTTGTTCGGTGTGTGCTTTGGAGCAAACGGGTGATAATTATAAGTACGAATCAACGCCTAAATATCGCTTGGATACCTTGAATGTTAAATCCATGATAGATACAGCACAGCAAATTAGCGATGATCCCGATGTGAAATTGGTAATAATTCAGCACGAATTTGGATTTTTTGCTAGCTGTTCGGTGGAGTTTCGCAGTTTTTTAGAGCAGATATCACAGCCGGTAATCGTAGTTTTTCACACCGTGTTACCCCATCCCAACGATGAATTACTGCAAAATGTTCGGGATATGTCGGCATTGAGTTCCTCCGTTGTTGTTATGACTACCAATGCGGCTAAATTATTAACTGACGATTATGGGATAGCGTCTCATAAAATCACAGTAATTGCGCATGGAACGCATTTGGTTGCGCCTATCGACAAAGATAAATTAAAGAAAAATTACAATCTTACATCTCGTAAGGTGTTGTCTACCTTCGGTTTGCTGAGTAGTAGTAAAAATATTGAGACTACCTTGAATGCCTTGCCTAGGGTTATCGAAAGACATCCCGATGTGTTGTTTTTAGCCATTGGTAAAACACATCCTTCCGTTGTTAAACAGGAAGGCGAACGGTATCGAAATCTGTTGGAAGAACAAGTACACGCCATGGGTTTAATGGAAAATGTTCGGTTTGTAAATGAGTATTTGCCTTTGCCTACATTGTTGGATTATTTGCAGTTATCCGATATT
>CANGWH010000077.1 GCA_947457565.1 Flavobacteriales bacterium | reverse complement strand
CGAAAAAGATAACGACTCGCGCAGTGGCAGCAAAGGCGATTATATCTATCGGGAAACCGACGAGAACGGGGTGGAAATTATTTCCATCATGTTTGAAATGAAGAATGAGGCCGATACCACGGCAACGAAAAAGAAGAACGAGGATTTCTTAAAAGAATTGGATAAAGACCGAACCGAAAAAAAATGCGAATACGCGGTATTAGTGTCTTTATTGGAATCCGATAGTGAGTTGTATAACTCTGGAATCGTAGACGTATCGCACCGTCATGAGAAAATGTATGTGGTTCGCCCCCAGTTCTTTATCCCTATCATTACGTTGTTGCGCAATGCGGCGCTGAATTCAATGTCGTACAAGCGAGAATTAGCCCAAATGCGGAATCAAAATATCGACATCACCCATTTCGAAGAGAAAATCAACAACTTCAAGGAAGGTTTTGCTCGGAACTACCATTTGGCGGCTCAAAAATTTCAGACTGCTATCGATGAAATCGACAAAACCATATTGCATTTGCAAAAGACCAAAGAGGCCTTATTGTCTTCGGAAAAAAATCTACGGCTAGCAAACAGCAAGGCGGAAGAACTTACCATCAAGCGATTGACGCACAATAATCCAACGATGAAAGCGAAATTTGACGCACTAAATGGCCCGTCGGTGGATCCGCAATTCACGGAGGCAGATTAACGTAATAAATCCTCCCAAGTTCCCCGTTAGCAATTTACGGTTTGGTTAGGATGCCAACGTATGCGGTGTGGCTAAGCGCTATTTTGATTTGATTTAAAACATTATTTTGTTTTATTATTGAACAATTGTATTTTTGTGTTTGTAAATTAATCAGCCATGGCAAAAGAACTAACATTATCCGACGTGGGTGCGCGCATCGTATCGCTGAGAAAAAACAAGGGATATTCACAAGAGGATTTAGCTAAATTAATTCACATTTCTAGGCCATCCTTAGCACAAATTGAATTAGGAAAACGCGGTATTGACATTTTAGAAATACTTAAGTTAAGCCAAGTTTTGGGATTCTCTATAGACTCATTTCTTTCTGATAATTTCAACGCTACAACTAAAGATTTCAATCTAATTTTAAGCGAGCCCGAAGTTCGTTATCATCGGGTTTCGGAGCCTACTTTAAACATAGACAAACTTCAACAAGTATTGTTATACCTATTGGAGCATTGCGCAGGAAAACCCAATGTTGGCGAAACAGTATTAAATAAACTACTGTATTTCATTGATTTTAATTATTACGAATTATACGAGGAACATTTAACCGGTGAGTCCTATCGAAAACTACCTTTCGGCCCTGTTTCAACCAATCTGGAATCCTTGCTTAAACAGATGTTAGACCAAGAAATGATTCAGCGCATTAAAACCGATTACCATGGGTATCCTCAAACTCGGTATTTGCCTCTTGTAAAAGCAAATTTATTGCGATTGAAAGCCAGTGAAACCGAAGTTATTAATAATGTAATAGACAATATGAGTAATTGGTCGGCCAATACCATTAGTAATTATTCCCATAAAGACATTCCATGGGTTACTTCTAAAGACGGTGAAATTATTAACTATGAACTAGTTTTCTATCGGGAAGCGCCATTTTCTGTTAGAACATACGAAGAGGATGAAAATTAACCATCATGATTATTGAAGAGTTAAAAGAATTCCAAAAAGATTTAAAAGCACTTTCCAAGAAATATAAAACACTTATTACCGACCTTGATATCGCATTAAAAATAATTATCACATTTCCAAACGACCGTCCTCCTTTTAGTTATCGAATTAATAATTTAGGAATTCAACAATGTGTTATTAAGGTCAAAAAAATCGCCTGTAAATCTTTAAAGGGTAAAGGAGTAAATTCAGGATTAAGATTAATTTATGCTTATTCCGCTGACGAAGAAAAAATAACGTTAATTGAAATTTATCATAAAAACGAAAAAGAAAAGGAAGACAGAGACAGGATACTAAGAAATTTTAAATTGTCTTGACAAAAATTTGCGGAGGGTGAGTACCGCCGAATATAATCTTGGTAACATTGCACAACCACACTGTTGGAATTGTTTTATTGTCGTTTTTCATGATACGAAGATCTATCATGAATTACCGTTCAATAGATTTTCACAACCTTGTAAATCGGCAAAAACCCGCTCCTTATTAACCTGCAAAAAACACGTATTCTCGCCTTAAATTAATCTTTTTCACCGCTCCGCGAACACCTAAAATCTGATAGGGGGTACAATTTTCAGACCCCAACAAATCACTAAATATCCGGTTTATCGTTGATAGCTTTTCGTTGATGCTGTTATCCCGTGGATCGCACAATAAATTAACTCTTCGGGTAAGCTCCGCTGTATCTGTATGGGTGGCCATGGATAGGTAGATTTGGTGCAATTCCTCTTTGTATTCCGACATCAACCTGAGCTCAATGCCTTCAGGATGATTTAAAAACAGACGATAAACCGATCTACAAATGGGATTCATATTCACCAAATTATCGCCCAAAAACAATTGCCCGTCATAATTGAATCGTATTGCCTGTAACGAACCAAATCGATCAACAGAAGCCATTGCCGACAGTCCCAGATTATTGCTATTGTTTGCCGCAACCGTTTCTAATACTCTACCAATAGTAATATCTAACAATTGCTTTAATCCATCACCCAAATCCAAGGCATTCACCGTATCAAACAATCGCTGCAGTTCCGGTGTGATGATGGTCTCTTCTTCTATCGACGAAAGATAACCACCCTTCCCGGCCACTGACAACTGTTCAAAATTGTCAGTTTCAGCTGGTAGCGCATCCACATTGGCCATCAAATCAGGCAGAAAATCGTCCCAGTGCCTTCGCTCTTCAACACTCAGATTTTTAAGTAAAACGCTGGTATCCCGTGGAGTTAAATTTGCATGAGAATAGTTGGCCCTGAATGTTTCACTTGAGTTATCTAAATATTTTGCTAATGCTTGTTTAGGCTCGATATCCGATGGCAATTGCTCGAAATCAAAGTGCCCAGGCTTGATGTAAAAAATGTACGCTCCATCCCGAAGATTCAAATGAAACATTTCATCCAACTGCCTGTAAACATCTTCCTCCCGAGAGGTAGAAGCCACTATAAAAAGCGCTTGCTGCTGCTGAATGACCGATAATCGTTTGAAACTCGGATAATAAATTTCCAAATACTGCCTTAGTCCCTCATTGAATGATGGGCTATCAGAGCGAGTAATAGATGGAAGATACAGCAGATTGTATTGATATCGCAGAAAACCGCGCTGCAATTCTGGCAAATTATCTTGGAAGTATTGGCGATAGAGGGTCTCTCCTTTTTGAACGTATAAAGCTATTACAGACATGAAATTGAGGCTTCATCAAAATTACGAATTTCTCTCAAGTCCTTGACTTCGATCAAAAAATCATGTAAATTCATCCGGAATAAATGAGCACAACAACACCCAAAACGCATATATTTATTGGAGATATTCACGGTAGAGATAGTTGGAAAAAAATTATAGAACAGGAGTCGCAAGCCGATGTTTTTATATTCTACGGAGATTATTTTGATAGCAAAGGACAAGTTAAAATTGCCGGGCCGAAACAACTGAGTAACTTCCTCGATATCATTGTATTTAAAAATTCGCTTACAGGATCTAAACAGGAAGCAATTTTGCTATTCGGCAACCACGATTTTCATTATATGCCTTGGTTCAAACGGGAGCCCTATTCTGGTTTCCTCCCCTACATGGCCAAGAAGTACCAACGTGCATTGGTAACCCATTTCTCCCAATTGCAAATTGCCTATGCTTACCACGATTTATTGTGCACTCATGCTGGCGTCTCCATCGTTTGGCTTGAACATTTTTTAAATCGAGAATTTAATAATCCTGATTGGGTGAATTTATCGGCCTCCGAACTTGCCGATTTTATCACACAGTTTTTCGAGAATCGCCCCTTACAATTTGATTTTAATGGGTTTAATCCGTTTGGCGACGATCCCTGCCAATCCCCAATTTGGTTGCGTCCAAACGATTTGATGCAGGTAAATAATGGCAATTTGGAAGATTCTATAGTTCAAATATTCGGTCATACCGTGGTTTACTATCCCGAGGAAACATTTAATCTTTCAAAGGGGAAATATAATAATCGATACTTTCAGACGGATATGTTAGGTAAAGGATTTTACTTGAAATACGAAAACAAAGAATTTCAACTTTGTAACATAAAAAAGGATTGAACAAAATCTGATTAATTATTAATAACGATATGATAAACAAGTACCTCACCATTGTAAGTAGCATATTTCTCTCTCTGATTGGCTGTGATCAATCCAAGAATGAACAACAGGAAATTTGTGCAACAGTAGACTCCTTCTATGCAGCAGAACCGGTTGGTAATTACCGCCTAGTAAACCATCGTTATTTGAGTTCTGATATGGTGGCACTTTTACAGAAAAGCAGCATCATTCAGAGTGCCGATTCTGCAAGGCTCAAAGCGTTAGGATCAACCGATAAACCCTTAATGATTGAAGGGGATATTTTCACGAGTATATTAGAAGGCAGTACATATCATACTGTTGAAGGGATATTGCTTGATAACAGTAAAAAAAATCCTAGCATCGGCTCTAATTCACAGGCATTTGTAACCGTGAAATTCAGCAACCAACAATACGATAACTATACTTGGAGAGATACCCTAGAAATGATTCAAGAAAATGGGGATTGGAAGATTCACGATGTCCGATATACAAAGGGAGCTGGATCGCAACCTACCCTCAAAAAAACACTACTCGAATTCCTCAAAATGGGAAATACTCAGCTCATTGAGTAAAGTTACTCAGTCCATTGAGTAAAATCATAAATCTTTAATTGCATTTGAATTACGGAGTACAAAAGACCTGTATTTCACAAATTAATACAGTAGATTTATTTTAAACCTCACTAAATCAACATTTATCCGATTGCACATTTCCGTAAAATATTTGTAATCAGTTGCATAAATCCGTAAGTAACTTTTAAAAAAAGTATGGATTCTTGAATTATGCGAGGAGTTTTCCTATTAGCTTTTTTATTAGTACTGGTTTCCAGTTGCACGATTGCACCCAAATACCATAGTAAGGGTTTCAATATTTCTTGGAATTCTAAACGATACGAAGGACGTACAACCTATTTATTATCCAACGGACAGAAACCCTATCAGAAATCAAATTCTTCTACGCATCAGAAAATAGATTTATCACTAGACAAATCGGCATATCAGCATACAAATTCTACTTCGTTAAAGCAAACTATTACCAATACTCAGCGAGCGGAAAAACACCCATTAGATTCATTAAAACAGCAAAAACCTAAAAAATCGCTAGAGGAAATGGAAGCAGGAATGCGATCTAGCGAAGAGCGAATTCGGAAAAATTTTATTGGATTTGCCGCATTATTAAGTCCTTTACTCATTAATTCTTCTCGGAGTGATTCCAAATTCATTCGCGGTTGGAATATTACCTTTATCACCCTAAGTATAATTGCCTTTTTCTTCGCCATATTCTACTGTTTAAAATATGTTTTTCAGTGGACTCGATACACCATATCGAAACATACACGGAGATAGATGCAGTCTATTATTTAAATCTACCAAGTAACCAAACCGGTTAATTAATCGCATAAAAACTGAGAAGAAGCTGCTCTCATAGGTTTCTTTACAACAAACACCCAAAGCAAAATACCCTTACAATTGTTATGTACTTAACATGAGTAAACTTTTATGGATAGTAGGAATTGTTGTGGTATTAATAACAGTAGTAATTTTGGTAGCCTCGTTTAGCAATAAAGGAATTGAAACCCCAGAATATGAGGTTTTGAAAAAATATGGCGATGTTGAAATACGAAAGTACCCCAACATGTTGGTGGCGAAGACTTCTTTAAGCAACAACTCGTTTGAAAATGCTGGTAGTAATGGCTTTCGGACCATTGCCAATTATATTTTCGGAGGGAATGAAGGCAATCAAAAAATTGCGATGACGGCACCGGTGGTTATGTCGATGGGCGATTCCGCCTCCATGTACTTCGTTATGCCCAAGCAATATGCAAAAGACCAACTGCCCAAGCCCATTGGCAATAATGTGTCTATCGTTGAGGAAAGTGCTAAGGTTTTAGCGGTATTGCAATACGGTGGATTTTCATCGGACAAAGACATCAAGAAGAACTGCGAAATTCTGCAACAAGAATTAACAAAACAAAACGTTTCCACCAAGGGCAGCTTCATGTATATGGGCTACAATGCACCATGGGATGTGGTAAACCGAAGAAACGAAGTAGCGATAGAAGTGAAATGGGAATAGTTAGGAAAAGCTAGAGAGCAGTAGCGTTTCAAAAACGAATTAACCCCAACTCAAATCTTGGCAAAATCTTAGAAGGTTTTACCTATTTATTTACTCACCCTATAGGGGGTGAGGTAAGTAAATAAATAGGTAAACCATGAAAAAGAAGACACTCGTCATCCATCCCAAAGACCCAAGTACTGATTTTCTGTGCGAAATTTACAGAAATCGTGGATTCACCGAAATCAACGAAGGTTTTGAATCGGAAAAACTCAAAAATCTAATTCAAGAACACCATCGAATCGTGTTGTTGGGACATGGTTATCACAATGGTCTTTTAAACTTTTACGAAACCATTATAGACGACTCCTTTTCCCCACTTTTAGTGGATAAAGAACTCGTTGGTATTTGGTGTTATGCCAGGGCATTTTTTGAACGTCATCAATTACCAGGTTTCCACACTGATATGTTCATATCCGAACCGGACGAGGCCATGATAATGGGCGTATCGGCTACTAAAAAATCAATAGATATTTCCAATCGAATATTCGCAAAGGCTGTAAGGAAAAATCTTTTTAGACCCGACTGCTACTACAGAATAATGCAGTATTACCGCAGCATATCTACCCCGGTTGCCCAGTTCAACCAAGAACGATTGTATCACCGATCCAATGACGGAGTTTTACAAGGTTGTGAAAATCCAAGCATCACAAATTGGGCTACTAATTTTGTTAACGAAAATCTATCGGATTTATCGGCCCTATTGCGTGATAACCCCGGTTTATTTTCAGCTCTAATCAATAAAACCAAATAAAAAAATATATGAATTTCGATTTACTAAACCAACACAACCGCGATAATGATCGCCGCTACAACCGCCGTAAAACCATGGACAGCACCGGTTACGAACTGTCTCAAGAACATCCCAATTACATCACCTTACTGATTATTGATGAAAGCGGTTCGATGGCTGGGCTTAGAAATGCCACCATCGAAAGCTTCAACGGGATGGTAGGTAGCATTTTAACCGACGCTAGGGAAATTCCAAATTTGGTGCAACACATGAATGTGTACACGTTTGAAGGCTCCACGATTACGGAAAGACTTGCCTTAACCACGGTTCGCGCAAATGCAGAAATCCAATCCCTGGAATACCATCCCGGTGGTTCTACCCCATTATTTGACGCCATGGGTACCGCGATTACTAAATTGGAAAACATCATACATGCGGAGAAAATCTCGGACGATACGATTAAAGTTTCAGTGGCGATATTCACCGATGGCGCCGAAAACAGCTCGCGAGAATATAGTTTACAAGAAATCCAGCGAATGATTACCCGATTGAAAATAAAGGGCTGGGAATTTTCTTATTTCGGTACGGAACACAGCGTAGAAGAAATGGCCACCCAACTGCATATGGACAAGGTACAACGCTTCCAGAAAACGAAATCCGGCCTAAAAGAAACCATGGCCAGTTATTCAAGAGAAAACTCTATGAGCAAACATTCGTTTTACGATAAATTCGGTAAATACTAAATCCGTTGAACAGCTATTTATCATCTATCTCCATTCGGACATTAATTCCCCACCGTAAATATTGGTAGTCTATGTTCGGACATTCAAAGCGACTAAACTAGAGACCACATTGCTATTTTACGAAAAATCGCCAATTCCTCTTCCTTTAGTTGCGAAAATCCGTAAGGAAATTTGATGAAGAAGATAGAAAATTGAAAGGTCATTAGGAAATATAAAATAACTGCTACCTACCTCCATGGGTGGCAGTTGTTTTTTTAACACACATAGAATGAGAATAATTATTTGCTTGATCACGTTCGCCGTGGGTTGGTTAAAGCCCATGTTTAGCCAGTCCCAGTTGGTCAAATTTGATACAACATTTATAGCAAGCACATTACAAGGATTTGGTCTTTCCCAAGAAGAACGAGCTAAATTGATGTTCGAACATAAAACCATTGCCATTATGCCGGCAGTAGTTACTCGATTCAAAGGGATGTTCAAACCCTATCCCATCGATAGCAATGAACGCAGGCTTACCGCATTTCGCATCCAACAAATGGCCCATTACACCTTGCAAACCACATCAAAAAAACATATTCCCAGAATTGATGTAAAACCAATCATTGAAACGAATTATATTTTAGATTCCTTGTACGACGCCTATCCCGAATCCAATATTTATGATATCATAAAAGCCTTGAGAGTTGACGCGATATTGATTCCTGAATACATGATAAAAGTACCACGAACAGGATCCTATGCTGCAGCTGGTGGATTAATGATTGCCTCGGCATTATTAGGTGGCGGCAACAACAACAATTACCTTCCAGAAATAAGTTCAACACTAAATTATTATGTGGTAGATGCAAACATGAATTTACTATGGACGGTTACGCAATTTGAAAATCGACAAATAGTTAATCCTAAAGACGAATATCAAATAAAACAGAATATTAGTTCATCAGAATTAAGAAAACTCCCTTATGTGGAGCGCACCTACAAAATCAAGGACGATAAAAAAAGAAGAATTGTTAATACTGTATGCTACGTGTCATTAGCATTGTGTTTAACTATCCTATTGGCAATTGGATACAGCGGGCAATAAAGCTCTTTTTCGTTACTCGCTATAGCTTTCAAGCTATTTGATTTAAACCGGAATTTGGGGTTTAAAAATCCAATTTTGGAGCAGCAGGAACTAAGGCTCTTTCGGCATCTAATTTGGTTAAGTTATTAATAACTCGGTAATCTGTAGCGATTTGATTACCAGTTAAACGAGTATCCAATAACAAGTTAGAGAAGTACACCATATTTTCCCAATGAACGGATTTCACTCCATTCGGGAAATTCATCACGGGTTTATTTCCTGATATGTGCGAACAGATTTCTGGGGTAACGATCACTTTTTTTCCTTGTGCATCGATAAAGTAACTCGGCACGGTGTACCGCACCACCAACTTTGATACATGCTTCATAAAGGTTGTATGTAAGGTATCGGATCCAATGGGATTTAATTTTACTACTGTTCCTTGATACACTTTCTTAGAAATCGGCGTATAATACAATTCTAACGTAGATGATTCACCACCCAATCTACCTGATAACACATAGCTTTTACCTGTCTCTTTGGTTTTTGTTAACGCTAATTTTTGTTTGAATTCGACAGTTACTGAATCTACATCACCTATGATGTCAATCATTTGAATTCGTTGAGCTAGAAGTTGAACCGGATTTAAAAACAGCAATCCAATCAACGAAACCCATAAAATCCCAAATATCTTCTTCATTTCTGTTAAACAATTAAAATTGATTTTGGTTGAAAGACCAAATTCTATG
>CANGWH010000076.1 GCA_947457565.1 Flavobacteriales bacterium | reverse complement strand
TCGGGCGAAACCGGTTCAACCATGGAATGGTGGTTGTCTCAAGGTGGATTTACCAATCCGCCCATGATTACCGATAAGCAGATTAATGTCACTTGGTCTTTAACAGCAACTCCGGGTATTGTTAGAGCGGTTGAAACTTCTTCAGACGGTTGTATCGGCGATACGCAACAACTGCAGGTGTTTGTAGATAATCCAAGTATTGTTCTTAATTTTATTACGGTGTCTCCTCCGCCCAATTCGGATAATTCGGTTTGGTTGAGCTACAATGTTTTAAATGCTCCGCGGTACAATAATTTGGTATTTATTCAGTACCGACCAACAGGTACCGGTAATTTTGTCACTGTTGGAACCAGCAATGTTTCCGCCAATCAGTTCATTCATTCCAACGTAAACACCGATGTTGTTGCTCGAGAATACCGCGTTGCCATTGTAAACCGCTGCGGCGATACCTTGTACTCACTGCCGCACACCTTGGTTCTATTAAATGGGCAGAAAACAGGACCCTTCAGTATGGCGCATACGTTCAGTCCGTATCTGGGTTTCCCTAACGGTGTGAATCGTTACGAATTGTATCGATCCTTTACCAACGGAAACGATTATCAACTCTATCAAACCTACAGCAACCCTCAATCGGACAATTTCGACAATGGCAAGGATAATTACGCGCAGTATTTCCGAATTAAAGCCATTGAAACGGGTACAGGTACCGAGAGTTGGAGCAACGATATTTTAATCAATTACGAGCCTGTATTGTTTATTCCCAACGCCTTTACACCCAATCAAAAAGGGGGGAATGAAGTATTTATTCCGTTTAGTGGAGGGTTGAAAACCTATAAAATGAGTATTTACAACCGATGGGGGGAAAAGTTGTTCGAAACCGCCAATATGACAGAAGGTTGGGATGGCACGGTTTTGGGAGACCCAGTTATGCAAGGGATTTACGTGTACGTGATTGAATATTCGGATTATCAGAATAAGCAATATACAACACAGGGCACCTTGCAATTAATACGATAATATTCTATAATTGAATAAACATACACTATGAGTAATCCATTTTTCTCAGATTCGGCTTTTAGCAATGCACGCGAAGCCTCTTATTCCGAAACCATGACGGTTTCCGGAACCGTTAACAAAACGATTTTATTGTTTGCTTTGATGGTTATCCCTGCTGGTCTTTTGTGGTTGGATATGGGTGTTCAAGGCGGAGAAGGTGCTGATGGAATTGGCTACGCCATGAATAACGGACTATCGAAATACTTGTTTGGCGGTTTGATTACTGGTCTATTGGCCTCCTTAATCATGATGTTCAAGAAGTCTTGGGCACCAGTTTTAGCACCAGTGTATGCCGTGGGTGAGGGTCTGTTTTTAGGTGCGATTTCCTTGGTGTATAATGCAGCATTCGATGGTATAGTAATGAATGCAATTGGAATCACCTTATTAGTATTTACAGGTATGTTGTTGGCTTACAGAAGTGGTTTATTGAGAGCCACGCCGATGTTTACCAAAATTTTAATTTTTGCTACCATGGGTGTGGGTGTATTCTACTTAATCACCATGATCATGGGAATGTTTGGGGTACAAAGCTTCTACTATGGAAATAGCATGATGTCTATTGGTATTTCTGCGTTAATCGCAGGTATTGCAGCCTTCAATTTGATTATGGATTTTGCATTTATCGAACAGCAATCCGAAATGGGTGCTCCTAAGTATATGGAATGGTTCTCAGGAGTAGCTTTGTTAATGACCTTAGTTTGGTTGTACCTTGAGATTTTGCGACTTTTAGCAAAATTGCAAAGCAGAGACTAATCTGTAAGTATCACAAAAAATAAAAAAAAAGCAGGCTGCACGCAGCCTGCTTTTTTTATGAACTTAATTTTTAAATTACAGGTTATAGAAGCAATTCAATTATATCGATAATAAATGCTCCAATAAATAGATATTTATATTGAGTTAGCTGAAATACTAGATTATACTTTAAAAGTTTAAATCAATCTTCGTCGTATTCCAAGGCCAACTTGGCGCTTTGTAATTCCGATAGTGCGTGTTGTTCTTTCGAGGATCTTGCCATGCTAATTCCCTTATCGAAAATCTCCATGGCAGCCTCCTTTTCGCCCAAATCAATCAAGCATTTGCCCAAATGATAATAAGTAGCTACATAATTGGGATGTTCCTCAATCAACCACTGGTACTTTAACAATGCATTTTCCTTTTCCCCCGCTTTCCACCATTCTTGGGCCAACGCATAATTCAAAAATGGATCGTTGGGAGTATCGGCGAGAAAGGTGAGGATTTGATCAATTCGGGTCGACATAAACTTATCGGATTGCGATGGAAACATGAAGCCACTGCTGGGGGCTGATTTTCCCCGAAATAGCAATGGCATCGTTAATATTGAACTTGTAAAAATGCGCATCTACGGTTGCGTCGATTGCTTGTAATACATAAATCCCGGCCAACGATAAAATGGCAACATCGCGATTCCCTCGGTATCGATCCCGTTCCGCTATCAGTTGTGCTGTGGGCGTTTTCCCAATCTTAAATATTCCCGATATGGAATCGTTTAGGGTTCTAAGCTTCGATCGGTTGGTTATCATGGAATAACCGGCATAGCCAAAAGCACCGTAGACGATTGGAACTTTCCAGTATTTTCGGTTATAGATTTGACCACTGCCTGGTAATGCTAATGCTAAAATTGTAGCCTTTTTAGGAGAGTGAACATTGGTGTCCTTTAAAGGCTTGATGGAATCTTGATTATTGCTTACAAAACGGGGATATCTATAGGGAGATAACCCTGACCCAACTTCTGGCCTTGCGCGGAATTGCGTTCCTTGGGTAAATCCAAGGTTTGCTAATAGAACCCACGTAAGTAAGAATAAATTCCGAACCAAGATTTGGAAAATTAGTCTTGAATTCTCGAAAGGATACGTTCCAAATCCTCACGATTTTTGTAGGAAATGATGATCTTGCCTTTACCTTTTGCTCCGTTTTTCAAGTGAACATGGGTATTGAGTTTTTTATAAAACTCCTCGGTGATTCTGTCGATTTCGGGATCCCAATCGGTACCTTTTGGAAAATCGTAGGTTTTACCTTCTTTGGTAGCTTTGGCTAAGGATTCAACTTCGCGAACATTCAGTTGGTTATCAATCATTTGTGCATACAGCCGCATTTGAGTGTCGGGATCATCGATATTGATGATGGCACGGGCATGACCCATGGTTACAACACCCTGTTTGATGCCCAATTGGATGGTATCGGGTAACTTTAATAATCGTAAGTAGTTATTTACCGTAGTTCTATCTTTTCCAACACGTTCCCCTAATTCTTCTTGCTTTAGATTGCATTCTTCCAACAAACGCTTATAACTCATGCCAATTTCGATGGCATTAAGATCGCTACGTTGAATATTCTCGATCAACGCCATTTCCAACATGTCTTGATCGTTAGCAACGCGAACATAGGCTGGGATTTGGGTAAGCCCCGCTAACTGCGAAGCTCTGGTTCTGCGTTCACCGGATATAATTTGAAAACGATCGGCACTCATTTTTCTCACCGTAATTGGCTGAATCACCCCGTGTACCTTGATGGATTCTGCTAATTCTTCCATCTCCGCAGCCCCAAATTCGGTTCTAGGTTGAAAGGGATTGGCTTCAATATTTCGGATAGGCACCATGCTAACATGGCCAATAGGTGCGTTTACCGCTGCGTTAACATCGTTGCCGGCATCTTCCAACAACGCACTCAATCCTCTACCCAAACCGGGCTTTTTCTTAATCTGTGTACTCATGCAATTTCCTCCGTTTCGGGTTCTTCAATCATTCCGTTTTTCTGTAATATCTCTTTGGCAAGGTTTAAATAGCCAATGGATCCTTTGCTTTCTGCATCGTGATGGATAACTGGAATTCCATAACTGGGTGCTTCACCCAATTTCGTGTTTCTCTGTATAATACAGTCGAAAACAATGTCTTGGAAATGCGTTTTTACATCTTCAACTACTTGGTTGCACAACCGCAATCTTCCATCGTACATCGTTAACAAAATCCCTTCAATTTCTAATTGTTTATTGAGGTGGTTTTGAATGATCTTTATGGTATTCAATAATTTTCCTAGCCCTTCCAACGCGAAGTATTCGCACTGAACAGGAATAATTACACTGTTTGCCGCGGTTAATGCATTGGTGGTAATCAAACCCAACGAAGGAGAACAATCGATGATAATAAAATCGTACTGATTTTGAATAGTTTTCAATAAACCCTGCATGATTCGCTCTCTGTTGGGCATATTCAACAGCTCAATCTCCGCACCAACAAGGTCAATGTTGGAAGGTAACAAATCCAAGAAAGGGGTAGGGGTGCTAATAATCACATCCTGGGGATGAATTTCTTGAACCAAACATTCGTACAATCCAATGCGTATGTTTTTGGGATTGAATCCTACGCCAGAAGTAGAATTGGCCTGTGGATCGGCGTCTACCAGTAAGGTTTTGTATTCCAATACAGCTAAACTCGCTGCTAGATTAATAGCTGTTGTTGTTTTTCCAACTCCACCTTTTTGGTTGGCGATGGCAATGATTTTTCCCATGTTCGAATCCTGTGTTTAAGTAAGTTGCCTAAAATCCAATTTCAAATGCATCGTTGCTTATTTTTGTTGAAAGGATCAAATCGATCCAAAGAATTCAACCATGCGTCGCTTTGATTTTTTAAGCATCAACAAAATTATTTCCTGGCTTCGGGAATCCAACATCTTTTATATAGCAGTTGTCTACATCGGAATGGGTATTACTAGTTGCCAAAATGTGGATAATTATTCTAACTATCAGATATTCAATTACAACGACGATGCCGGAATTACAACATTGGATCCCGCCTTGGCTCGTTCACAATCCGAAATTTGGTTGGTTTCTCAACTCTTCAATAGCTTGATTGACTTGGATAAGGACCTAAAACCCATACCTGGATTAGCGCAAAAATGGTCGGTGGAAAACGGTGGAAAACACATTCGATTTTTTCTAAAAAATAATATCAAGTTTTGTTCCTTATCGTCAAATACAGTATCAAAATCTGTAACCAATAAAATTCTAACCGCTCACGACGTGGTAGCCAGCCTTCAACGGGTTGCAAATCCTTCCAACGCTTCTCCCGGATTATGGATTTTTACCAATATTGATACAACAAAACACGGAAGAGGTATAATGGCCGATAACGATTCTACCATTTCCATATATCTTGCGAAACCTCAAGCTTCTTTCATATCGTTAATGGCAACTTCCTACTGCTCCGTATTGCCCACAGAGTTGTGCCAACAAGAGAAATCCTACATTTCCAGAAATCCCATTGGAACAGGTCCATTTTATCTGAAGCGTTGGGAAACCGATGTAAAATTGGTGCTAAGAAAAAATCCATCCTATTTTGAGAAAGACAGTCAAGGTATTTCCCTTCCTTATTTGGATGCAATCGCCGTATCCTTCATTAAAAATAAGCAAACAGCCTTCATGCAATTTGTGGCCGGTAAATTTGATTTTTTTAATGGTCTTGAAGGTTCCTTTAAAGATGAATTACTCACGGATTCTGCTACCCTTAAACCCAAATATCGGTCTAGGTTTAATCTGTTGGTTACTCCTTTTTTGAATACGGAATATATTGGCTTATATATTGATTCAATCAATCCCGGACACCCAGTTTTATTGAATCCTAGATTTCGGGAAGCACTATCGAAAGCTATTCCTCGCGACCAATTGGTGCGTTTTGTGCGCAACGGGTTAGGGGATCCCGCTTGGGAAGGTTTCGTTCCACCTGCATTATTGCCTAATAGCTCATCCATTAAGAAAATTCATCAAACAGACCTAGGCCAAGCGACCAGGAGCGATGCGGCAACAATGGAAGCCAAACAAATTATCCAACAATTAATATCCAAAGGGGTACAAATCCCTGAGTTATCGTTAACTACCAATGCCGATTATATGGATATGGCGATATTTTTACAAAAAGCATGGAGCGAAGCGGGGATATCCATAAGTATCGATTTACAAACATCGGCCATGCTTAGAAAAAAAAGAAACGAAGGATCATTGCAATTATTTAGAGGGTCTTGGATTGCCGATTATCCCGATGCCGAAAGTTATTTGGCGTGTTTTTATAGCCCGTATTGCTCTCCTAATGGCCCAAATTATACTCATTTTATTTCACCAGAATTTGATGATTTATACCAAGAAATTGAATCCGGTAGTAAGGGTGGATCCTCCAGAAATACCGCAATTGCACATGCCATAGAAATCCTCAATAAATCCAATCCCGTGATCCCCTTGTATTACGATAAAAGTTTACGATTGTTTCATCCATGGATCCATGGATTAGAGAATGATGCAACCAATCGGTTGGTATTAAAACGAGTACGAATTATACGCTAGCTTCAATAAAAGCACGCAACTCCGCATTGTCCTGCTGAGCCGCTTTCATTTCTTCTTTAGAACCTTCCCACCATTTTTGACCCTGATGCATAAATACAATATGCTCACCGATGTCTAATACGGTTTTCATGTCGTGGCTATTGATGATGGTAGTGATATTAAACTCGCGGGTTATTTCGGCCAATAAATTATCAATTACTCGAGAGGTAAGGGGGTCTAAACCAGAATTGGGTTCGTCACAAAATAGATATTTAATATTTAATGCGATAGCCCTCGCGATACCTACCCGTTTTTTCATACCTCCCGAAATTTCCGATGGGTATTTGCCATAAGCATGACTAAGATTCACTCGGTTTAAACAATAGGCAACGCGATCTTGTCGCTCTTGTTTTGTCATATTACCAAACATTAGCAATGGGAATTCCACATTCTGTTCAACCGTTAACGAATCAAACAGTGCAGTTCCTTGAAACAACATACCTATTTCTTTGCGTAATTCCTTTTTTTCTTCATACTCAAGACTGTGGAAATTTTGATTTCCAAACAATACTTCGCCCGATGTGGGAACTTCCAAACCCACCATACATTTTACTAAAACACTTTTTCCACCTCCACTGGCTCCAATAATCAAATTGCATACCCCTGGAAGGAAGGTGGCATCGATTTCTTTGAGTACTTGTCGTTCCCCGAAAAACTTATTTACGTTCTTTAATTCTATCATTTTACAAGAACATTTTAGCAATAATTAAATCGGCAAATAATATTAAAACACAAATTCTGGTTACAGCTTTGGTCCCAGCTTCTCCAACTTCTAACGCGCCACCCACGGTGTAATATCCTTGAAAAACACTCAACGATGTAATTAGGAAAGCAAAAATGAACGCTTTCACCAACATAATATTAGCGTACAAAGGAATAAATGAACTCCGAACACCGGTAGTAAATTCATCGGCCGTAACTACACCGGTAAATTTACCGGCAATCAAACCACCGTATATCAGTAAAAAATTGGAAACAATTACTAAACAGGGAATCATGATAACACCGGCGATTATTTTTGGTAAACCTACAAATCCAGCGGAATTAATGCCCATGACCTCATAGGCGTCTAATTGTTCGCTAATACGCATGTTACCAACTTCAGACGCAATATTGGCCCCTACCTTACCCGCCAAAACAAGGCATGTAATGGTGGGTGCAAGTTCCAAAATTGAACTGGAACCAACCACCGAACCAACAATACTCATCGGAAAAAAACTAGGGGGTAAAATGCCGGTGTCTGCCGTTAATTGCGAAGCCGTTTGAACGGTAGTAACTGCACCTGTAAATAGAGCAATTAAAACTACAATCAGCAACGAATCAACGCCTATGAGGTTCATTTCGCGCATTAAATTTTGCCAAAACATGTACAATCGTTCGGGCTTGCGAAGCACATAACGCATGAAAAGTACATATCGACCAATTTCCCTAAATAAACTCATGATTAAAGGGGTAAAGTTATTACGTAAAACCCAATTTTTTAGGAAATTTTACTCCATACTGTGCGGTGTGGGGATTTGCTTAATTCGATACGAATGGGTGCACTTTCGGGCTTCATCAACAACTCGTCATTCTCTAACCACTGCGCGGCTTCTACGCGTGAAGCAATCAAGATGGCTTCGTCTTGTCTTATATCGGCGATTTTTAAATCCAAAATCCCGCTTTGTTTCGTTCCATCCAATTCACCCGGTCCACGCAATTCCAAATCAACTTTGGCTATCTCAAATCCGTCATTGGTAGATACCATCGTGTTAAGTCGTTTTTTACCGTTTTCCGATAATTGATGCCCCGAAATCAATATACAATAACTCTGTTCGCTTCCTCTACCAACTCTTCCCCGCAATTGATGCAATTGGCTTAGTCCAAATCGTTCCGCATTTTCAATCACCATAACACTAGCATTGGGTACGTTAACCCCTACCTCAATAACCGTAGTGGCAATCATAATATCGGTTTGATGCTGTTTAAATTTCTGCATTTCCGATTCCTTTTCTTGCGCTTTCATTCGGCCGTGAACCAAAGAAAATTTATAGTCCGGTGGAGGGAGATAGGACGAGACAATGTCGTAGCCCGACATCAAACTATTCAATTCTAACTTGTCGCTATCCTCAATCAATGGAAATACATAATAAACTTGCCTTCCCAGTGCAATTTCTTTGCGTAAAAAATCCATGATTAACGGACGCATGGATTCGGTTCGATGGATAGTTTTGATGGGTTTTCTTCCTTTGGGTAACTCGTTAATTATGCTCACTTCCAAATCGCCGTATAAGGTCATGGCCAGTGTGCGTGGGATAGGCGTGGCCGTCATTACTAGTATATGCGGTAATACGTTGCCTTTTTTCCAGAGTTTTGCCCGTTGTGCTACCCCAAATCGATGTTGTTCATCGATAACCACCATACCCAATTGTTGAAAAACAACATTGTCTTCTAACAAGGCATGGGTTCCTACCAATAGGTGAATTCTACCGTTGGCAATTCCATCCAATAGTTCCACTCTCGCTTTTTTGGAACTACTACCGGTTAATAGAGCGATTTTCAGCCCCAAAGATTCTACCCATTCTTGTAAACTGTAAAAATGCTGCGTGGCTAAAATTTCCGTAGGTGCCATAATGCTCGCTTGATAACCATTGTCAATGGCCATGAGCATACTCAACAACGCTACAATGGTTTTACCTGATCCCACGTCTCCCTGCAACAGACGATTCATTTGCAAGCCCGATTTTACATCGTGCCGGATTTCTTTGAGTACATGCTTCTGGGCATTCGTTAATTCGAACGGTAATTTTTCTTTGTAAAACGTATTGAAATAATGCCCAACTTTTTCAAAAACAATGCCTCTGTAGGTTCGATTTCTATTGCCTTTTAACTGCAAATACCGCAGCTGAAGGTAAAAAAACTCTTCAAATTTCAATCTGCGTTTAGCTTCCTCCAAACGTGTAATATTCTCAGGGAAGTGCAATTCTTTAATGGCCGTTTTTCGAGAAGGTAACTTGAATTTCTCCAGGATTGATTGTGGAAGATTCTCCTCGATGTGAAAATGAGGATGGGTAACCGCTGCCCGGCAGATTTGAACCATAAAGCGATTATCCAATCGCTTTCGACGCATACCATCCGTCATGGGATATACGGGAACAAGGCTACCCCCTGTTTTTGGGTTTTTTAAGTCTAAAATCTCTAATTCCGGATGAGGAATACTGAATTTTCCTTTGAAATTATTAACCTTACCGTAAAGTTGGTAAACCGTATTTTGTTTTAAATTCTTCTCAATGTATTGATGTCCTTGAAACCAAACGAGTTCAATCTCACCTGTTGCATCTCGGAAAATGGCCACAAATCGCTTTCCCGCACCGGTTCCGGTGATGCCAATCGGAGTGATTACTCCCCTGAGCTGCACGTAGACATCCTCGCCATGTACCTGAGAAACAGAATAGATTTTTGATCGGTCTTCGTGACGAAATGGATAATGACTGAGCAGGTCTCCCAAGGTATGAAT
>CANGWH010000075.1 GCA_947457565.1 Flavobacteriales bacterium | reverse complement strand
TTCTTATTCGGGTCTTACCAACGATACATTAACTATTTCGCCAGTAGATATTACTCAAAATGGAAATCTTTACAGAGCGATAATTCAAACTCGTTGGTGTAAAGACAGCACTTCTGCAGCAAAATTAACAGCAATCTTAAAAGCTTGTAATATCATAACTACTGCTCCTAAGGCAACTTTCGTGTCTTCTGGAAATGCGGCAAACTTCGCTGTTGTTACAAACGACAACAATGCGTTGGTTAAATGGCAGTCGGATTTTGATTTTGGTATGATGGATGTTCCAACCGGTAGCACTCAGTATTCGGGTGAGAAAACTACTGCATTATCCGTTGCCAAAGTTTCATTGCGTAACCACAACCAACCATTTAGAGCCATTGCTTCTACAAATATTTGTTCCGATACCTCGGCTATTGTTTTATTAACTGTTGCCGACTCTTGTATCAACTACAAAAGCGTAAAAGTTACCGATACCTTAATAGTTTCAACAACATTGTTGGTTAATAGTGTTAGAAAAGATAATCTAATTAAAGTATATCCTGTGCCTACCAAAGACCAGTTAACCATCAATACCGGTGATGTAACCTTGGTTGGTGGTTATACCTTAAAAGTATTGTCAACTACTGGCGCTACGGTTTACAGTCAAGTGATTAGTGCTCAAATCTATACAGTTGATTTGAAAACTTGGGCTAATACAGGATTCTATACACTTCAATTAATCGACAAGTCTGGGGCTACAATAGCCACAAAAGCCATCATACTTGAGTAATACAATTTCGTATTAAATTTATTTAACCCCATAGCAAGGAATTGTTGTGGGGTTTTTTTATTGCTGCCAATTGACTAATCCATCCCACTGTTTTACCTTGCAACCCGGATGATTCCATTTCATGTTCCATACCGTGCAGCTCGCGAATTAGAGTATATCCAAGAGCTCATTGCTAGTTCATCGCAGAAATCAGGAAATGGTATTTTTTATTCTCGATGCCAGCAGTTTGTTCAAACTGCGTTTCAATTTGAAAATACCATTTTTACTAATAGTTGTACCGATGCGTTAGAATTGGCTGCTTTATTGTTAGATATCAAACCCGGCGATGAGGTGATCTTGCCTTCATACACCTTCGTCTCAACGGCAAACGCATTTTTATTGAGAGGTGCAAAATTGATTTTTTGCGATTCTCAAGTTAATAATCCCAATATTGATATATCTTTAATTCCATCATTAATATCAGAAAAGACGAAGGCTGTGGTTGTTGTTCATTACGGAGGAAGATCTTGCGATATGGAACTTCTTATGGAACTTTCTAACCAAAATGGTTTTATTGTTGTGGAAGACGCTGCCCAGTGCATTGGTGCAAAGTATTCAAATGATTTAACTTCCACATTCATTGGTACCCGAGCTCATCTATCCGCTTTTTCCTTTCACGATACCAAGAATCTTCATTGTGGAGAAGGGGGACTCCTAATAATTAATGATGAGCAATTTGTGAATCGTGCCGAAATCATTAAAGATAAAGGAACCAATCGCGGACAATTTAACCGCGGTGAAATTGATAAATATACTTGGGTGGATATCGGTAGTTCCTACCTTCCAGGAGAGTACAATATGGCTGTGTTGTTGGCCCAACTGCAAGAATGGGAAATCATTACAAGTGCGCGACAAGAATTTTGGAACTTATATAATGGAATTTTCGGATCGTTAAACGATTATCTGCCTCCTCAATCGGCAGGTAATGGGCATAACTATTATCTAACATTTAAATCGGCCAATCAACGGGATGATTTTGCTAATCGAATGAAGCAGAAAGGTATTCAAACTGCTTTTCATTATCAGCCATTACATGCATCCATTATGGCGAAATCACTAGGAATTCAACCCCAATTACTCAATGCAGATAAATTCGGAAATGGACTTTTACGCTTCCCATTATACCCTCATTTATCGGAAAATGAGGTTCATTATATTGCGGAATCAGCATTTGATTGTTTACACCGGTTAAATTCATGATTTATAACAATGGTATTTCATTTCATCGTAGTTTTGACGTGATTCTAAGCTTTTCAAAGTTTAAATTTAAATGTTGTTGAAGTTTAAAACCTGGTTACAAAATCTGCCAATGTCTGCCTGGGCTTGGTTGATTTTGTTGATTTCCTTGTCAACTATCCTGTATTCTCCGTTGATGGGGGATGATTTACCGATGTTTCAATACAGGGTTGATAATCCAAAGGTCGATTCACAATCAATCCATGAATTAGCCCAAGTAATGGTAGATAGGTTCTTGCCCATGGGACGATTAACCATAATATCTTTTTATTATGTGGAATGGGTTTTCAGAACATTCACAACTCCAATAGCCTATAAAAGTTGGATGGTTCTCCTGAATGTGCTAACAATAGCAATTTTCCTGCGATGGTTGAAATTCATTGGATTTCAATTTAATGCAGCGTTGCTAGTGTTATGTATCGCTACTGGAATTCAACTTAGATTAAATTATCACGATTCCTATTCATCGTACACCGGTCTATGTCAGTTGTTTAACGCGCTGATATTCATTTCAACCGCTAGTTGGCTATCGATCTACAGAAAATTCAGTGTATTAATGATGTTAACAGCCTTGATTTCTTCCCTGTCTTTGTTTTTTATTTCTGAATATGCGCTGATGCTTTTGCCGCTAATACCCTCAGTTTTCTGGTTGTCTGATCAACTCAATAATCAAAGAAGTTCCGTTAAAAGCCTAATTACATGGACAATTCCAATAGGTATAATATCGATAACCTACTTATATGTAATTTTTTACCTTAGGTCAATCTTTCCCAAAGACAATCTTTACAGTGGATTATCCTCCAACATCGATATGGGTGCCATGATTGTTTTGGAATTGAAACAAATTTATGCAGCCCTTCCGTTAAGCAACTTAACCAATACCCCCAGAATTCCTTTGCGTTTATTCAATCAATTAAAATTTTGGGACGTATCCGTACTAGTAGGTGTGCTATTCTTTGCGATTTATCAGGGTCGAAAAATAATAACAGCAAACCAATACAGTTTCAATTTGCGTGACCCCAATATTGCGGTTAACAGGACAAATTCCACCTGGGAAAAAAAATGTCATACCCGACATTGGCTCATTCTTGGGGCCTTCTTGCTGATTATCACCCCAATTTTTATACTGCCATCGGCGAAATATCAATCGGAAATTACTTGGGGGAATGGTTACCTCTCTTTAATGCTTCAAAATTTTGGGTTTAGCTTGATTTTATACGGCTTAATCGATTGGTTAATCGGGGTGAAAAATAAAACCAACTACTGGCGAATTGTTAATGGTTTATTAGGTCTTATTATTACAATTACCTTTTTATTTAATCATTCATTATCAAAAAAATATTGGTATAAAAAGAGTTTTCCAGCCGATATGGTTTGGGAGTTTATCAAATCAAAGCAATTAAATGCATTGCCAAACGATGTTATTTTAATCTTAGAGCAGGACTTCTACTATAAATCAGCAGAATTGTATCAAGAATTAATTCGCGATCATACAGGGAAAAATATCCACGTGTTAAATTTCGATAACCAAGTGCTGGGTAACATTGTGGGGATTCAACAAAACAAAATCCAACAAATAAGGGATTCTCATTCTCAACCAACGGTTACATCCAAATTACGTGCTCAACAAGATACTATATCCCACCAACCCCTACTTTCGCAGCAATCCTCAAATCGGATGGCTGATTCTACTTCCAAGATTTTTGGTCTGTTTATTAAAACTGGAAAAGAAATAGAAATTAAACTTTGTCCAATTTCATTTTCTCAATTATCCAAAGGTAAGTTCAAAGCGGACAACCAAATTCTTTCCTTGTTTAAAATAGCAAATCCCATTTCCGTAATCCCTGCCGATTTAGATTAATTTACAAAAAACGTAATAGTTTTCGCATCCGGCTAGCATTGGTCTTATAATCAGATTGTTGCAGCTCGTAACCGTTAAATTCTGCATTAATTCTTTGGGTAAATGTATACCCCAGCGCTGTATTCAGTTCAATGGCCGAAATATTGGATCGATTTACCTTTACCCGTAAACAATCAAATGCGAGGTGATTAAATGCAAAGTCCAAGGTCTCCAATGCTATTGCGATGGGAATTCCACTGCCTTGCCACTTCGGTGATGCAACAAATCCACCGTTTTCGCCAATCTGAAGGGATTGTGTATCTGTAGAAGATTCCGAACTAATATGAACATGTGAGAAACCAACCCATTCCCCCCGGTATCGGTGAATAAAATAATATTGACGTTTCCAATCGATGTTTTTGAACCACTTTTCTTGCTGCTCTTCACTGATTTCCTCCTTATATTCCATTTGCTGATTAACAAAGGAAGAATTTCTCCATTCTCTAACCATTTGTATATGATGGTGTTGTAATGGAAATGTCTCAAATTTGTTACTGCTGTCTATCCATTTAATGGTAAAATCTGGGTTGGGTAATAAACTGTTTTTAACCCAGGTCCATCGGTTTAATGGGGAATGCCAAAGCCAAATTTTTAATGACATCTTTACCAAACCTCTAAAGTTATATCGCGATGTATTATTTACTTTCTGATGATGAGGAACACTAACAAATTGTATTCGTTTTGTTGTTGGAATCATTTGATTATCAATCAAAAAACTTGTTTTTACCTGTTGTTTGAAGTAATGGATTGCCGTTGATCGAATTAATCGGAATGAGGTTACCTTGGAATAATCGAAAATAAACAACTTGGTTAGCGTTCGAATTGCTGAACTAGCTAGGTTACGCCATCTACTATGTTTGGATTCTGAGAAGTAACCATAAACAATGTCTGCCTCCGTTTGCATCGCAACCTCCCACAATATCGTTAAATAGTTAGGATCATGCTGTAAATCATCATCCAATGTCACAATCCAATCACTTTCGGAATATAATAAACCTACCGATAAAGCAGTATGTTGACCGCTATTTTTAGAAAGTTGTAAGAGTGTAAAAGGTAAATTCCCGTTTTTCAATTTTCGTTGTGCCAGGGTTATTCCTTCGTCATTGCTACCATCGTCAATAATTAATAGATGGCATTGGAATGGAATATTAATAAAATCTCGATACCAAATAGATAAGTGATCGATTAATTTCTCAACATGATTGGCCGCCTTATACAAAGGAATTATTATGGTTAATGAAGGTACCGAATTCATGGAGTTGCCATTAGAAGACCAAAAACCAAAAGTATTTAAATCAAATGTTAACGATGAGATTTTTAGGAATCAGTTGGGAACTCAATGATTGAAAAGTGAACGGTGGAATCCAAGGTAAAAACCACACTTCCCATGGAAAAACCGACACCAAATCCTGAAAGCAGCAGATGTTTCGTCTTTGGTTTATTTTTACTTAAAAAATCAACTAAGGTGATAGGAATACTGGCCGATGCCGTATTCCCATATTGAAAAAGGGTAGAAGGGAATTCGGCATTGGGGATGGGAAGTCGTTTGGCAATTGCATCGTTGATCAATTTATTTGCTTGGTGTAATATAACCAAGGATATATCCTCCGCATTAACTGATGCTAATAATTCCTTGATATGTTTTGGCACATATTGAACCGAATAATTAAATACTTCAATACCATTCAGTCGCATCACTTCTTTATTGTCTACAAACTCACTCCGTATGGCTGTATGACCACTTCCCAACGTTTCTAAATTGAAGAAAAAAGGTGAACAGTTATCTTCGTTGTTTGAATCAAATTCTACTGCCGTTATTGAAACACCATCAGAAAAAATGGGTATCGATGTTTTATCATTTTGGATCAGTTTGCTAGTAATATCACCACAACACAATAACGCTCTTCCTTTTCCTTCCAGTTGATTTTGTAGTAAACCAAGGGTTTGATGCAATCCATAAACATATCCAGAACAACCCAAATTGATGTCTAAGCAGGTTGTGGAAACATTGAAATTAAAGGCATTATGCAATAAACACGATACCGCAGGAATATGCGTTTCTGGAGTTTGGGTAACACAAACAATGGCAGTAATGGTACTGGCATCCCATTGTAAAGTATGTAATGTGTTTGAAATTCCTTGAATAAATAGTTCTGTAGTAGTAACAGAGTCCATTGGAAATGTTCTTCTATATCGAATTCCAGTGTGTGCCACCAACGATTCTCTGTCGGCAACTGGAATTAACTCCTCTTCAAGGTTATCCTTAATATTTTCAGGGATTAAATTAACAATAGATCGGATTGTGCCACCTTGAATTTTGTATATTGACATTACTTAGGTGAAATAAGTGAATATAATTCAGCGAGTGTATTGAATTTCGCCAGATCTGCAGCGGTAATCATACTTCCAGTTTCTTCGTGTAATCTTGAAACGACTAACAAAGAATTTAGGGAAGTCCACGTTGGAAGGGTTCGATACGGAGTATCTAGTTCAATTTTTGTAGAATCCAACATAAGTTCATCCGCTATGATGGATAGAAATGCTTGTTCTGTCATATGTTATTCAGCAAATTAATAGTGTAAAATTTTTAAAAACAGAAATATTGCGATTAAAAACACATAAACTTAAATCTAAACTTGATCCTATTTTGATCGAAAGGGTACTACCAAGGTGAAAATTAATCCGATATTTTTTTCCTAATTCTACTCAGTGAAACCTGTGAAATCCCAAGGTATGTAGCGATATATTTCAATGGAATTTGATTAACAAATTGGGTTTCCTGTAGCAATTCCTCGTAACGTTCGCGGGCATCCTTGAATTGTAAACTTTCAACGCGTTTTACCGTGTTGGCGTACTCTATTTGCACAATTTCTCGAAACAATGTTTCTAATTCTCGGTGGTGTGGGAAAAGCATCTGCAAAGATTCCCATCCAATTTTAATTACCGTAGTTTCTGTAAGCGCTTGAATGCCCTTGGGCGTTACACAATCATTAAACAAACTCTCTGCGCGAATTATCATTTGCCCCGAAAATGCAAAATGTTCCGTTACATCTTCATCTTTTTTGAGATAAAAAATTCGGGCAATTCCTTGTTCTACGAAATAAAGATTTCTGCATGTAGTATTAGTTGCTTGAATATAACTACCCTTTGAAAACACCTCCGTTTTTTGAATTTCGTTAAATGCCTGCAACGCTATTTCACTGGGTCGATTTAATCGATTCAAATATTGAGATATTGCTTTCACTTTGCCTGATTGTTACTGTTTTATGGATAGACGCAAGTCATTCGTTGGATTTTTTCATTAAACATCAAGGATAGAATCCCATAATCCCGCACGATAATGCAAGGATTTAACTGCATATTCTTCCGCTTCTTTCCATTTGTTTTCATCGGTTCCGCATAATTGTTCAACCATGGATAATGCTAGATGGCTGTGATGATCTCCGTCTACTTCAATATGACGTTCAATGTAATAATGGAAGGTAGAAACTTTTTCCGGATGCTCTCGGTGAACATCGTTGAGAATCGACATAAACATATCCGGTATTAAATCTTCTCTGCCGAAAGTGAATACTGCGGCTTTCACGTGAGCGGGCGTTAACAATGCTACTTCAAAAGTGAAGGTCAAAAATGCTTTTATTTTTGGATGAATTTCTAACGATGATATAACATCACCAATGGAATTTCCCTGTTTTAATTCATCGATTAATGCCAAAATTGGTTTGGTATTGGCACCCATTTGATTCATTGCTTTTATATATAATTCGAAATGCGATATTCTATTCCCGAGTTCATCTACATCAGATTCTTCGCCTAAAACAATTTCATTAATCAAATATCGCGTGTCTGCTGTGCCAACGGGAATCCAAGGAATATTTACACATGTTAAATCCCGCTGCAAGGATTTAAGTAAACTCATAAAATCCCATACTGCGTAAACATGGTGCTGTGAGAATTGCTGTAATCCCTCTAAATTCTTGATTTTTTGATATACAGGGTGCGATAATAATGATTTGCGTGCGACCTCTATTTTCTCTTGTAGGTTGATAATGGAAGGGTGGGTTGACATATTTATATTATTCGGTTTACAAAACTAACACTCGATAGTTGAAATCAGTTTGCGGTTTGGAAAAATTACAAGCATCACAAATGGAGTTGCATTTTTTGCATAAAGTAGACCTATTCAAAAAATAATTTTTTTTTATTGCAATTTCTTGGATTTTAATCGCCACCTTTGTTGTGTGGACGTTATATAAAACCACGCAAGTATTTAGAATGAAGATTTATATTGGAAATTTGGATTTCCGCATCACCGAACAACAGATTAGTCAATTGTTTGACGAGTATTCAAGCTTTACATCCGTAAAGATGATCAATGACCGCGAAACCGGCAGATTCAAAGGTTTTGCCTTTGCAGAAGTTGAAGATCAAGCCGAAGCCGAAGCAGCCATCGCAAAATTGCATGGTTCTGAGGTTAATGGTAGATCCATTGTTGCTAACGAAGCTCGTCCTCAACCCGAAAGAAGAAACAATTTTTCAAGTCGTTACTAAGACCCCGATTTGAAATTACTTACTGAATCGATTTCGGTTCATTTCAATTTGGGATATCTAGTCAGAAGAAGGCCAACCCCAGCGGTTGGCTTTCTTTGTTTATCGCCGCTATCACTCTTACTTCACCCTATTTCATTACATGGCAAACGAAACATTCAATAAAAAAGATCGAGAAAAAAAGAAACGCATCAAGCAACGCGAGAAACTTGAAAAGAAAAGCATGCGTAAAGCAAACAGTACTAAAGGCAAAAGCCTAGACGAAATGTTGGTATTTGTGGACGCAGAAGGTAATTTAACCAATACTCCTCCCGACGAACTTTGGGTGAGAGATTTAAATTTAGATATAAAAGCGGAAGTTGCAGTTACAACTTCTAAACCATTAAAGAAAGTACAAGAAGTACGCGAACGCAGAAAAGGTAAATTATCTTTCTTTGATGAGAAAAAAGGATACGGATTTATTGCCGATAATGAAAGTGGACAAAGTGTATTTGTGCATAAAACACAATGCAAGACCCCAGTTTTCCAAGGGGATACTTTATATTTTGAATTGGAAAAGAACATGAAAGGTTCTTTTGCTATGAATGTAGATAAAAGCCATTGATAGGCATAAATTCCATAACATTAGAGTATTTTTGTATTCTATATGTTAGCGGAACCAATCTGTCCACAATGTAAATGTGATTTTCCTTATCCTACGGGATTGTTATGGATGTGTCCGGAATGCGGCCACGAATGGAATCCCGAATCAGAAACGAATCAACATAATCTCGCAAGTTTCCTTGTAAAGGACGCCAATGGTAATGTTTTAAACGACGGTGATTCGGTTACAATAATTAAAGATTTACCCGTTAAAGGGGCTCCTAAATCAATAAAAGTAGGTACAAAAATTACTAATATACGATTAGTAGATAGTGACCACAATATTGATTGCAAAGTTCCTGGTTTTGGAGCAATGGCTCTAAAAAGTGAGTTTGTGAAAAAGGTAAACGATTAATTTTGAACGTTAGTGTAAATTTAATTTAAATAAACATAGGTCACTACCACATATTATTGCGGATATTATCGGAAGCGGCCAGTTAAATTATAGCTGGCCGCTTCTGTATGTATGAATAACTATTAATTTTCATTTTTATAGTGTTCCATTCCAATCATTATTTATAATGATATTATGATATTGGCCAAATTTATGGAATGAATTCTATGATCAATTCCTAAGTGTTTTAGTAAATGAGTTAATTATATTTAAAATCACCAAAAAAGATTAAACAAAAAGTTAGCTGTATCAATTTGATTTATAATGTATTAGTTAATTTGCTAGTTATTTCAGTAATAAATCTCCAACAATTTTAGCGAGTAGTATTTGGAGGGATGAAAAAAAGTACTACTTTTGCACTCCCGTTCTGATAGATAGCAAAGGAAACAAAGCGAAGGTAGAAAAGTCCTACAAAAAGTTTCAGCAAAACGAGTAAGTTCAAAGGCGT
>CANGWH010000074.1 GCA_947457565.1 Flavobacteriales bacterium | reverse complement strand
ACTACAAAGTTGGCTGCTATTACGGAAGATGATTTAAGGTTCCGATTGCTTCAGTTCAAATCGTTGATGTCGGTTGAAGCTTAAAAGCTACGATTTAAGAGGTTTAAACAGACGGCCATTAGCCTAATTTCTTCTGGTATCAGCGAATCTTGTGTCAGCAAATTGTTTAATTGCTTGGAAAATTACCGGTTGCAATAGTTTTTCTGTTTATGGAATCAATTCAAAAACGGCGCTCGCATTGGCATCGAGATTTAGTTTTTCTGGGATGGCAAATGTTTCTCCTGTGAATATATTTTTCATCTTTTTGAAACCATTAAACGATTCTGAATAGAGGGTTAGGTCTACTTGCGTTGATTTTTCGCCTTGGTGGAATAGTCCGATAATGCTATTTTTATCGCTGTATCGAACCAAAACATAGGTATTGTTGATAGCCGCATATTGTCTGGTTTTACCATTGTTTAGGGCTGGATTGGAATGCCGTAACTTCGCAAGTGTCTTGATGTAATTGAAGGCTTCATTTTCTTTGGCTGTTCGGCCTTTGGCAGTGAATTTATTTACAGGATCTGAATTCCAACCACCGGGGAAGTCGAATCGGACATTGGCATCGGTAACGTCTGTTTTTCCGGTCATTAAAATTTCTGTACCGTAGTAGATGCAAGGCATACCACGCATTAAAAACAACAAGGATATTCCGCGTTTCCATGCATCGAAATTCTCCCCGGCCGTGGAATAAAAACGTGATAAATCATGGTTGTCTAAGAACGTGCAGTGTTTTCCCGGATCGGCATACAAAAAGTCTTCGGATAGCGTTTGGTACACTTTGTTTAATCCATCCGACCAGCCGGTAGGTTTCGAACAAGCATCATGAATGGCCCAGGTAAGCGCAAAATCGGTTATCCCCGGCATGGTGTTGGTTTCAAACCCGCGAATGTTGTTTTTGCAGAAAGCTGCTTGGGTAGGCACGGTTTGAACCCAGGTTTCGCCAAATATGGTGAGTTTAGGGAATTCGGAAAGCAATGTTCCAACCAAATCGTTCATGTAATTTTGGTCGGGGTACGGGTAGGTGTCGATGCGGTAACCACTCAATTTTGCGGCTTCAGCCCACCATAAGTAAAGCTGTTTTAAATATGCGTTGATGTGTGGGTTGTTTTGATTGAAATCCGGCATGGTTTGCACAAACCAACCATCTACGTTGGTGGATTTTTCTCTGGGAGAGGCATACGGATCCATCACCGTTTGAGCGCGATAATTGGTTTTAACGAAAGAATCTTTGTAGTTAAACCAACCGGTATCGTAATTCGCAAACATCCAATGTTTATCGCCGATGTGATTGGGGATGATGTCCATCACCATCTTCATATTTTCTTTTCGTAAAGCATCGCACAAGGCAAAGTACTCTGAGTTGCTGCCCAATCTTGGGTCTATGGTATAATTATCGGTGATTGCATATCCGTGAAAACTCTCTTCGGGCTGATCGTTTTCTTGAACGGGATTTAGCCATAAGGTAGTGATTCCAAGGTCTTTTAGGTAGGGGATTTTTGATTGAATACCGGCTAAGTCTCCACCGTGTCTTCCTTTTAATGCGGCACGGTCTCTTTTCACGTTGAAGTTAACGGGAGCGCGGTCGTTATCGGCATCACCGTTGCAAAAACGATCGGGTAGAATGAGGTAAGTAACGTCTTTTTGCTCAATAGACGGTGCTTGTTGGGCAACGGGTCCCCTAGCTTTTAACAGATAATTAAAGGAAAATCCTTTGCGTAACTTATCTTGAATGTTGGATGGATTGGCGGAAAATTCCAATTCCCCAGGTTTGGCGGAAGCATCAATTCGTAATTGTATATATAGAATATGTCGATTGGCACTTCCAGTGGTTCCAATTAGTGAAACACCGGGGTAATCTTTCATGGAGATAGTGTATTGGCTTATTTCTTCGCCGTGGGCAATGATTTCTAGGTTGTTATTTTTAAATCCGATG
Source organism: Flavobacteriales bacterium (assembly GCA_947457565.1). Classification (GTDB taxonomy): domain Bacteria; phylum Bacteroidota; class Bacteroidia; order NS11-12g; family UBA955; genus JAGKXC01. The sequence goes on along the minus strand of CANGWH010000074.1, from coordinate 8,600 downwards.
TACCAATTGGGTGGAGCTAAATGATACAGCGGTTTCCGCGGCGGAGTAGCCAAAACCGTATGGGTGAATAGGATGCAAATTAAAAGCAACAGATTGTGAGGCTGTTTGTACGCGTGGCGAATACCCAAAGTCATGAATACAAAGTACGATAATTTTTTTTGCAATTAGTTATTGTCAGTTTGACACTTTTTTGATTATATTTACCGCATAATTGCAAAATAAATTCATTATGAAAAAATTATTACTTGTTTTAGCAGCATTTGCTTCCATTTCTGGGGCGTTTGCGCGCAAGATTACTTTTCAAGTGGACATGTACGGAAAGACAGTTTCTTCCGACGGTGTTTATTTGGTAGGTAACTTTAAGGACGTTGATTACGATGGAACAGCGGAAAATTCCAGCGAAACCAATTGGACCGATGCTTATTCTTACAAAATGACAGAAACTTCTTCGGGATCTGGCATTTATTCTTACACTTTCGATAATTTGAAAGAGGGTTTAGTTTACGAATTCAAATTCAAGAACGGTAAAATGAGCGACTGGAGCGATGCGGAAAACGTTCCAAAAATTTGTCAAGTGAGCGAAGGATCAGGAAATGGAAATCGTTGGATTTTTGTTGACAACAACACTTCGTATTTGGAGTTGCCTGCTATTCAGTTTGGCGGATCGGCTCCAACAGGAATGTACGCGGTGTCATTCAAAGTAGATATGGCGAAGGCTGTAGCTTCTAGTAATGGTGTATTTATCGCGGGTGATTTGGGTTCAGGTTATCCAAACTGGAGTGGAAACGGCATTGGCTTAGCCAATTACGTAGAAAATGGTAAAATGAGTGGTACTGTGTATCGCACAATTTTGTATTTGGGTTCAAACACGTTCAAATACAAGTTTGTGAATGGTGGTAACAGTTGGGAATCTGTTCCAAGCGGTTGTTCCAACAGCGGTGGAGATAGAGAAATTACTATTGCTTCAGATAGCTTTATTAAGAAGGTTTGCTTCGGTGATTGTGACGCTTGTCCAACCCGTACCTTACCTAAGTACAAAGTTACTTTCCAAGTGGATATGTCTACGGCTTGTAACTGGGATTCAGTAGACATCGCCGGTGGTAAAATGCCTGGTGGATGGGGTGGTGGAACCTTGTTATTAGACAAAGGTGGTAAAATCCATACCTTAACGTTGGAATTTGATTCTGCTACTGAAGTAGAGTATAAGTATCGCAAGATTAAGGCTAATAATGTTTCATGGGAAGGTACTGCCAACCGTAAAGCAACGATTCATTCAGATACAACATTGCCTTTGCATTGCTATGATTCTAAAAATGCTTGTACTCCAACGCCTGTAGCTTCAGATCTTACGTTCTTGGTGGATATGACCAACGAAATCGTAGCTAGTGCTGGGGTTTATGTAATGGGTACTTTCCAAGATCCAAACTGGCAAGATGGCGCAATTAAAATGGATGTGCATCCTGATAATGCCAATTGGTATACAACAACAGTAACGGCTGTTTGTCCAGGTTCTTTTGCTTATAAATTCACCAACGGTGATCCGAAAGTAAATGAAAATGAAGAGTCTTTTGACGATACGTTGCACCGCGGTTGTGTTAGCCCTAATGGTTTGGGTGGTTTCAACCGTACTTATACTCGTGTGGATGCTAATCCAGCTACTATCGTTTATTATTTCGATTCTTGCAGTGCTCCTGCTCCTACCGCTGGAGTTAGCAAGAATTTCATTGCTAACGGTGAGATTCGTGTAATGCCTAACCCATCGGAAGGTGTGTTCACTGTTTCTTTGGCGGGTTCATCCATCCATGCCATTGAAGTAAGAAGCATGAGCGGACAGGTTGTGCGTTCTATCGCTGCGAACAACCAAAGTGTAGTAGTAGATTTAACTGGAATGCGTGGAATTTACCTAGTAAATATCCAAGATTCTATGGGTAGAACAGCTACTCAAAAAGTAGTATTGAAATAAACTTCATTCAAATACACAAAGAAAGGGTCCTCGTTATGGGGGCCCTTTTTTTGTTTAGAATATCAAAGCTTTTACTACAGTTCTATTGCCTTGAGGAACTCCGTTAATTCATTTTCAGGAATTTCAGGATCGAACTTGAAGTGTTAGTAATTTAGTAATCGAGCGTCTGGCTATTGGATAAGTATCGGACGGATGTTGGCTGTTTTACGATGGATCAGTTTTTATTTATCCCAGAATTCTAAAATTTAGTATTTCTTTATCTTCGATATTTCCTTGAAGAATATCGCCATGATTTACTGGACCAACCCCTGCTGGGGTGCCCGTAAATATATAGTCGCCAATTCGAAGCGAAAAGAAATTACTAACGTAGGCGATGATTTCGTCTACCGAATGAATCATTTGATGGGTGTTTCCCGATTGGACCAATACGTTGTTCTTATGCAGAGAAAACGGCAATTGGTGAAGGGTTGACGAAAAATCAGTTATTGGAAAAAACTCACCAATTGCGGCCGAATGATCAAATCCTTTCGCTTTTTCCCAGGGTAATCCCTTCGCTTTTAGCTGGGATTGAAGATCTCTTGCGGTAAAATCTATACCTAGACTAATGTGCGTATAATAGTCTTTGGCAAATGGAACGGGTATAGCTCTACCCGGTTTGTTTATTTTTACTACAATTTCAACCTCATGATGAACATCCTTGGAAAAATCGGGGATATAAAATGGGTTATTGTTTCTCAGTAGGGCTGTATCGGGTTTAATGAAAATCACCGGCTCTTCGGGAGTTTCGTTGTTTAACTCTCGAATATGCTCGCTATAGTTTCGTCCGATGCAAATGATCTTCATCGGCCAATGATTTAACGGGTTACGGTGGCGTCTCTCTGGGGACCTAAAGAAATAACGGATATCTTTTTCCCGAGGTAGTTTTCGATATAATCAACGTAGGATTTGAAGGTATTATCCATCGCATCGAAGCCATTGACATGGGTCAATTTTTCGCTCCAGCCTGGGAAAGATAGGTAGGTTGGTTCAATGCTTGCGTTGCACAAGTTGGAAGGCACCTGTTGTGTTTCTTGGTCGCCAATTTTATAGTGGGTGGCAACATTTAAGGTTTCCATTCCGTTTAAGACATCGCCTTTCATCATGATTAACTCGTCTACGCCATTCAACATAATGGTGTATTTCAAGGCAACTAGATCTAACCATCCTGTTCTGCGTTTTCTCCCTGTGGTGGCTCCAAATTCGTGACCTTTTTGACGGATATATTCTCCTGTTTCATCGTCCAATTCGGTTGGAAAAGGGCCTGAACCAACGCGGGTACAATAGGCTTTGAAGATTCCATAAACTTTGCCGATATGCTTGGGGGCCACACCTAAGCCGGTGCAAACTCCGCCGGTTAATGTGTTGGAAGACGTTACAAAGGGGTAGGATCCAAATTCTACATCCAGCATAGAACCTTGGGCTCCTTCGGCAAGGATTTTTTTGCCTTGTTGCAGACAATCGTTGATGAAGTATTCGCTGTTAATTAGCTGATGGGTTTTTAGGAACTCTAGGGATGCATAGAACTTAGCTTCTTCGCTGCTTAAATCAAAATCGGTGTATCCTAAAAATTGGATTAATTTTAAATGTTCCGTAACGATAGCCTGATACTTTGCGGTGAAATCCGATTCTAAGATATCGCCAACACGCAGGCCTGATCTTCCAATTTTATCGCGGTAGGTAGGGCCTATGCCTCGAAGGGTAGAGCCAATTTTTTGATCGCCTTTGGCCGATTCTGAGGCAGCATCTAGAATTCTATGGGTTGGTAGGATCAAGTGCGCTTTTTGGGATATGAGTAAGCGTTCTTTGTAATCGGGGCATTCGCCCACAATCCTTCCGATTTCTTCTTGCAATCGAACAGGGTCAATTACCACTCCATTTCCAATAAGATTTATAGTGGTTTTTCCAAAAATTCCAGAAGGGATGGTATTCAGGACAAATTTTTTGCCTTCGAATTCTAAGGAATGTCCGGCATTGGGTCCGCCTTGAAAGCGAGCTACAACATCGTAGTTAGGGGTTAAATAATCCGCGATTTTTCCTTTTCCTTCATCGCCCCATTGCAGGCCCAGTATTACGTCGATCATGATATAAAGTGGTAGAAATAATGTATGTTATGGTTGAGTGGATTGGCCTAAGCAGTGCAGGCATTCTCCCTGTTCGTTGGTATCGGGATTTGCATACAGTTGCAAGGAGTGGTGGGAGACGGTGAATTTCAACAAATTGCCCATAGTGGTGCTGATTTGTTGCACCCGTGGATCGCAAAATTCCCATACTTTTTTGCATTTATTGCAAATCAGGTGGTCGTGTTGCTTGTATCCGTAAGCTTGTTCGTAATGGGAGGTATTTTGACCAAATTGGTGTTTTTTTACCAATCCAGATTCTACCAATAGATCTAACGTGTTGTAGACTGTTGCTCGGCTAACGTGGTAGTTTCTGTCTTTCATTTTTCCGTAAAGCTCATCCACATCGAAATGAACTTTATTGGAGTAAATTTCGTCTAAAATTGCATATCGTTCCGGAGTTTTTCGTTGTTGATTTTGTTCCAAAAAGCGGGTGAATAGTTCACGCACTTCCATTTTGGTTTTTTCAACTTTGGGGTCTTTTTTCACGGATTTCGTTATTTAATTTCCGGGTTTTCGGTGTAGTTTGGATTGGGAATCGGCATTTTTAACTTTCTTGCCGTTGGGAATTCCTTTCTAACTTCTACCAAGGCAACATCCACTTCCGCTTGGGTTGTAAATGCTCCGATATAAACTTTAAAATTGGGTTCGTCAAAAATAATCTGTGCACCGTAGGTGGTTGCAAACTTTTCTTCTGCTTTGGTTAACAGCTCTTGGGCGATGGCTCTTTTGTTGGAAAATCCGATAAAAATCCGATAACCGTTGATTTTTTTTGAGTTTTTAATTTTGTTTTTGCGATTTTCATCGGCTTTTTGCACCGATGGCTCTGCTTCGTATAGCACTTGGCCGAAACAATTGGGGGTAGCCCAAAGCCATATAAATAGCAGGAAGACCAACGATTTCAGTGTTTTAATGGGAAGCATATGTCTAATCACTTTACAAATATCGCATTTTTCACGTAATCACGATGCGGCTGTACTACCTTTGTGGTATGCGAAAAAAAGCCGCTTTAGTGGTTTTGGATGGCTGGGGCTTGGGGAATAAATCTCACAGCGACGCCGTTTACAATGCCAACACTCCCGTAACCGATGCTTTAACACTCACTTATCCCCATGCTACGTTATTAACTCACGGTGCCAATGTTGGTTTGCCTGAGGGTCAAATGGGGAATTCTGAGGTAGGACATATGAATATCGGCGCTGGCAGAGTGGTTTGGCAAATGTTGGCAAAAATTAACAAGGCTTTTGAAGATTCTGCAAATGGATTGGTTGATTTGGCTAAGGATAATGTGGTTTTGAATGAAATCTTCACCAAAGCCAAGGATAAGGGAAGTTTGCATTTGTTGGGCCTTTTGTCTGATGGTGGCGTTCATGCACACATCAACCATATTATCTCTCTTGCTAAAATGGCGAGAAAGGCCGGTGTTGCCAATGTATATGTACACGGTTTTTTGGATGGAAGAGACACTGATCCGCAATCGGGGAAAGGCTTTGTTCAACAGTTTTTGAATGAAACTGCCTCGGATAACGGTATTCGTTTGTCTACGCTGGTTGGGAGGTATTTTTCCATGGATCGCGATCAACGCTGGGAACGGGTTAAAGTAGCCTACGATTTATTGGTGCATGGAACGGGGGAATGCTTAACAGACCCCATTGCTGCCATTCATGGATATTATCAAGAAGGCATTACCGATGAATTCATGAAGCCTATTCTTTTGGATCAATCTGGCGTAGGGTTATTAATGGACGATTCGGTGGTGTTAAATGCTAATTTCAGGACCGACCGGGGCAGGCAAATTACGCGTGCACTGTGCCTGGAGGCTTTTCATGAACAAAATATGCATCCCTTAAAGTTGCAGTATTTTACGTTAACGCAGTACGATGAGACCTTTGCTATTGCAGGGGTGGTGTTTAATAACGATAATTTAACTATGACCTTGGGAGAGGTGATTGCCAATGCGGGTTTAACGCAGTTACGCGCCGCTGAAACGGAGAAGTATCCGCACGTAACGTTTTTCTTTAGTGGAGGACGGGAAGATGTTTTTCCTGGTGAATTGCGATGGATGGAAGCCTCGCCCAAAGTGGCAACGTATGATTTACAGCCGGAAATGAGTGCTATTCCTTTGGTTGATAATGTGATACGTATTATCAAAGAGAATCAGCCGGAGTTTGTATGTTTGAACTTTGCCAATCCCGATATGGTAGGGCATACCGGTGTTTATGAGGCTATTATCAAGGCTGTGGAAACGGTAGATGCGTGTTTGGGTAAGTTGATAGGGGTTTGCACGGATTTGGATTATGAGATGATTATTATCGCTGATCATGGCAATGCCGATTTTGCAGAAAATGCAGACGGATCGCCAAATACGGCTCACAGCACTAATCCTGTGCCCATTTGGTGGGTTACGGAGGAAGTATCAGCCGATATAAATTCTGGGAGGTTGGCTGATGTAGCTCCTTCGATTTTAGAAATTATGGGGTTAAATCAACCTGCCCTAATGACAGGGAAATCCTTGTTGATTGGAATTTAAGTAATGAAAAGTAATCAGATGAAAAATAATAATTCTGCATTTTTGAAGGTTAACAGATCTACAACTGGCGTAGCGTTAGGTGTATTGTTGATGGTTGTTGGGTTACTAAGCGGCTGTTCGGATGGTACGTCGGATAAACCATCGGCTAAGAAAACTTGGTTGTTGTCGTTTATGGAATCAGAATTGGATTCTTTGATTGCGAACAACGCTGAGGGTACCAAAATTACTATGATTACCGATGCGGATGGTGTTTCTAACGATAATGGGCAGGGATTAGAGACCGAAAAGTTTCAACAAATGGATTATCGTGCGGAGTTAGATGGGATAATGGAGTATGCGCGCATGAACATCGAGGATGGCAACAAGTTCGAAAAATGGGTAGATTCTAGCGTGAATCGCCAAGGTTTGTGGATGCGCATCACGCATTATTTGGCTAAGGATACTAATTCTGGATTGCAAGCGGTGGATATATATGAGCTTGAGGATAGAAAGAGTGATTTGGCCGTTTATACTATTCCCAAAGTTGGCAATTTGCCAATAGCGTTAGATAAAGATAGCAGCGGGGCTATGGGTGCAAGAACCTATAATTGCTATTTGGTGACGTGGGATTATAAACAGCGCACTTGGTGGATGGACCGGGATGTGCGAGCTTATTACCAGAAAGGCGCACAGGCATTTGGTTATAAAATACGAGAAAATGCCATTTGGGGCAGTGCGAAGGGGATAGATATACAAATAAATTTGAGTAACGAACTTTGGTTAAATAACGATTAAAATCGATCATCGTATGCTTGTATTACAGAATTATATTGATGGGGATTGGAGGCATGCCAATTCCGGTAACACACTGAATAACTACAATCCATCTACGGGACAGGTTTACGGAACCCTTCCGGATTCGGATGGAAGTGATGTAGCTGATGCTATTTCGGCGGCAATAAAAGCACAATCGGGTTGGGTATCAACGCCAGCGGAACAGAAATTTTTGATATTGAACAAAATAGCCGAAGGTATCGATGCGAAACGAGAGGAATTGGCATTAGCGGAATCGATGGATCAGGGGAAGCCGCTGTGGTTGGCTCGGAATGAAATGATCCGATCGGCCCAGAATTTCCGTTTTTATGCTACGGCAGCCTTGCAGTTTGCTTCGGAAAGTCATTCCATGGAAGGGAAAGCGATTAATTATACGTTGCGCTCCCCGATAGGAGTGGTAGGGTGTATCAGTCCATGGAATTTACCGTTGTATTTGTTTAGTTGGAAAATTGCACCGGCTTTGGCCGCGGGTAATTGTGTGGTTGCAAAACCCAGTGAATTTACTTCGGTAACTGCTTGGATGTTGTCTCAGATTTGTTCGGAAGCCGGCTTGCCCAAGGGGGTGTTGAATATTGTATTTGGATTGGGTGGGTCTGTTGGTGCTGCAATAGTGGAGCATCCCAAACTGAAAGCTATTTCCTTTACCGGCGGAACGGTTACTGGAAAGCATATTGCGTCGGTGGCGGCGCCGATGTTCAAAAAATTGAGTTTGGAGTTGGGCGGTAAAAATCCGAACATCATTTTTGATGATTGCGATTTTGAAAAAGCCTTGCAAACTACGGTGAATAGTTCGTTCATGAATCAAGGAGAAATTTGTTTGTGCGGGAGCCGAGTGTTTGTTCAGCGAGGTATCTATGAGCAATTTAGAGATAGGTTAGTGGCTGAAGTACAAAAATTGGTGGTAGGCAACCCGCTGCAAGAAGGTGTTAGGGTAGGTGCGATAGTAAGTGAACCTCATTATAAGAAGGTATTGGGTTACTTATCGCTGGCTATGGAAGAGGGAGGACGATTTTTAACCGGCGGAAAAGCGTTGCATCCTGAGGGTTTTGAAACCGGTTGGTATATAGAGCCTACTATTATAGAAGGGCTAACGATGGCTAATAGATGCAATACTGAAGAGATTTTTGGGCCGGTGATT
>CANGWH010000073.1 GCA_947457565.1 Flavobacteriales bacterium | reverse complement strand
TCAGAAGTAGTAAGTGGCAGCTTACAAGATCTAGATCGTGCCGTTATCATGGGTCAAACTAGTTTTGGTAAAGGTTTAGTACAAAATTATATTTCGCTGCCCTATAGAACCCAAATGAAAATTACAACAGCGAAGTATTATACCCCAAGTGGCCGTTGTATCCAACGACTCAACTATGACCAAAAAGACGATCAAGGAAATGCCACTACAAAATCTACAAATCAGAAATTACAATTCAAGACCAAAAACGGCAGACTTGTTTTAGACGGTGGTGGGATTGACCCTGATGTTCAAACCGATGCTTTCCAAGGCTCAGAATTACTCAAATGGTTAATCCAAAATAACGTCCTATTTGATTGGTGTAATCAATGGGCAACCATCAAAACTGATACAACCAACTTCGTTATTTCTACTACAGAATGGCAACAATTTTTAGCCTTCGCCACTAAACAATCCACATCCGTTTTAGCAGAAAATTGGAAAAAAAGTTTAGGTAAGTCAGAAATTTACCCTACACAACTAAAACCGTTTGAATCAAACGAAATCAAAAACAATTTAATCAAAGATCTCGAAGCAAGTAAAGCATCCATACAATACCAATTAATATCCGAGATAATGCAACGGAAATTGTCAAGATCCAGTTATTTACAACAATATCTGAGCCTGGATTCCGAACTAAAACAAGCCCAAGAGTTGTTGCTCAATTCAGAAAATTACAACAGAATATTAAAGCCGTAAACAATCGATGCAAATAATCGTCCTATTTCTCATCGGCTCTTTGGGCGGTTTGTTGGCCGGCCTTTTAGGAGTAGGAGGAGGACTAATTTTTATTCCTGTAATCGAACATTATCTAAAACCCTATCATTTATCCTCAACGGAGAATGTTAAATATATTTTAGCTAATTCAATTGCCATAGTCTTTGCCTCCGGATTATCAGGGATTTATAGACAAATTAAAATGGGTTCCTGGCAGTGGCGGAGTAGTTTACTGATTGGAATTCCCGGGGCAATTGCATCTTTTTTTGCAACATACGCTATAAAACATGGAAACTGGTACTACAAATCCGATTTCCAATGGGTTTTCCTGGGCTTTTTACTAATTTCCATTGCCAATATGATATGGGGAAAATCAAACAATCCAAGTCCGTTGGAACCCACATCAGCCATAAAAGAAAATATCTGGAAAACCATTACGATAGGAATATTTGCCGGAATTACCGTTTCTTTATCTGGACTAGGAGGAGGAATAGTGATGGTTCCTTTGTTCCGAATCCTGTTAAACAAACCCATGAAAGATGCAACCGCACTTTCACTTTCTATCGTACCCATGCTAGCCATTGCTAGCTTAGCTAATTATAGTTTCACCAACCCATTAGAAATTATTGGCAGTAACCTTAACCCGTATAATTCCCCCTGGCAATTAGGATATCTCTATTTCCCCATTATTCTTCCCATGATAATTGCCACCTTCATTACCACATCTTTTGCTCAGAAAAACGCGAAATACGTGCCGGTTGTGTGGCTTAGAATTATATTTGCATTACTTTCCTCTACTATTTTCATTAAAACCCTTATCGAAATTTATAAATCATGAATAAACAATTGATTTTTAGTGCATTAACATTTTTGTCGATCGCATACTCCTTCGGCCAAAAATTACCTAAAAAGGAGATAAGTGAAATCAAATTAAAGCAACATATTCAATTTCTAGCAGCTGACGCGTTAGAAGGTAGATTAACCGGTTCCGCTGGCGAGAAAATAAGTGCCGATTACATCGAAAAAGAATTTAAAGCCGCAGGACTTCAGCCAGTTCAAATTGAAGAAAACTCAAGCGCCTCTTACCAACACTCGTTCCCCTTTGTTCGATTGCGAATCACTACCAATAAAACAAAATTTGCCATTGTGCCCAGTCCGGATATGACTGGTATCAATGCAGGAACTATGGCTCAATTTAAAGTATTTGAAGAATTCTACCCCTTGCCACAATCAGCCTCCAACGACTCAATTACTGCCGATTTCGTAGATTGTGGCTATGGACTGATCCACGAAGCAACACAAAGAAACGATTTTGCCGATTACCCTGATTTATCTGGAAAAATTTGCGTGATGCGTTTGGGTTATATGAATGAAGCCAGTGAACCCAACAACCCCCTGAAAGAAGTTTCCGATATTCAAACAAAAATCAACCACGCACTGGCAAGAAATGCTCGTGGAATCGTTTTTATTAATGGTTTTAATATTAATTTAAAGAATATTCCTACCGGAAAATTAACTCGCACAGACAAACCGCTATCAATTCCTATTTTCTACTACAAAACCGAAAGAACGTTACCCCCAAAAATGAACTTAATGATGGTTTCTCGGGTTGCTGCTCCTACGGTAAATGCGGTTAATGTAATGGGATTCCGCAACAATCATAAAAAACATACTATTGTTATCTGTGCTCACCATGACCACATTGGCTTTAACGAATACGATAACAGCAGATATACCGGACCTAGAGCTATTCATAATGGAGCCGATGATAACGCTTCCGGTGTTGCTGCAATGCTGGAGTTGGCAAGAACGTTAAAAGGTAAAAAATACAAGAAATTCAATTACTTGTTCATCGCTTTTAGTGGCGAAGAAATGGGACTATTAGGTTCCAAATACTTCATAAATCATGCACCCATATTTCTTTCGGGCAAAGTAGACTCCACCAAATTAATCGCCAAGGAAACAGCTCCAAATGCAAAACTTGCACACGTAAACTACGTACTTAATATTGATATGTTGGGCCGATTAGACTCCTCAAAGCGCGTGCTAGCAATCAATGGTGTTGGAACTTCCCCTCAATTCCCAAAAACAGTTAAATCACTAAAACTGGACACAACTAAAATTAAAATCACCACCACAGAAAGTGGCAATGGGCCCTCGGATCACGCCTCTTTCTACTTAGAAAATATTCCCGTTGTGCATTTCTTCACCGGCCAACACGAAGATTATCACAAGCCCTCGGATGATGAAGAAAAAATCAACTATTCTGGTATGAAAATCTCCTTGGATGCCATTCAGCAATTTATTGCCATCAACAATAAAGCAAAAAAATTACCCTTTACCAAAACCAAAGATCAAACAACAGGTAGAATGAAATTTAAAGTTTCTTTAGGAGTAATGCCGGATTATACTTGGTCTGGAAAAGGAATGCGCATTGATGGAGCCAGCGACGGTAAGCCCGCACAAAAAGCAGGGTTACAAAAAGGAGATATCATCACCAAGCTCGGCACATTCTCCATAAATTCTATCGATGATTATATGAGTGCTTTAGGTAAATTAGAACCAGGAAGTGCTGTTTCCATTGAAATTCAACGAAACAATCAAACCCTAACCTTACCTATTCAATTGTAATAAATCTCCTACCTAAAACTATCAATGAAAATCGTAGACCATATAAACGGCGCAAATAAAACCCTGTTTTCCTTTGAAATTTTACCTCCACTAAAAGGTGCAGGAATCAAAAGTTTATTCGAGGGTATTGATCCACTAATGGAGTTTAATCCCTCCTTCATTGATGTTACATACCACAGAGAAGATTTTGTATTAAAAAAACGACAAGACGGTAGCTACGATCGTATTTCCACCCGCAAAAGACCTGGAACCGTAGCAATTTGCGCTGCCCTTCAAAATCATTACAAAGTAGATGCAGTACCCCACCTAATCTGCGGCGGTTTCACCAAAGAAGATACCGAAAATGCCCTCATTGAACTAAATTTCTTAGGTATCGATAATATCCTTGCGTTGCGGGGCGATGCCAGAAAAGGAGATACCCATTTCGAACCAGAAAAAGGAGGAAATAAAAATGCATTGGATTTGATTCACCAAATAAAAAATATGAATGCTGGTATTTATTTAGACGAAGAAATTACCAATTCCGCTGAATCAAACTTTTGCATTGGAGCTGCCTGCTATCCCGAAAAACATGCCGATGCACCCAATATCGAATCGGACATGAAATACCTCAAAAGAAAAGTTGAAGCCGGAGCTGAATTCCTCGTTACCCAAATGTTCTTCGACAATCAACAATACTTTGATTTTGTTGATAAATGCAGGTCGATGGGAATTACCATACCCATCATCCCCGGGATTAAACCCATCACCACACGCAAACAAGTTTATACCCTGCCAAAGATTTTTCATATCGATATTCCCGTAGAACTCACGCAAGAAATTGAAAACTGCAAAGACGATAAAGACATTGCGCATATTGGAACACAATGGGCTATCCAACAGTGCAAAGAATTAATGGAAAAAGGCGCACCGGTATTGCATTTTTACACCATGGGTAAAAGTACCCAAACTAAAAAAATCTGTGAAGCCATTTTCTAATCCTCATTTATGAAAGGTACGGTAACCAAGTCCACAGGCAGCTGGTATCAAGTAACCGATACCGAAGGCCGGCACTGGAACGCACGTACTCGAGGGAAATTAAGACTTACAGATACCGACACCTCTAATCCAGTAGCCGTTGGTGATGAGGTTACACTAAAAGAAGATGTTAATTATGCCGATACTGCTACAATTATCGACATAAGCCCAAGAAAAAATTATATTATACGAAAATCAAACAAGTTAAGTTCTAAACGACAAATTCTTGCGGCTAATTTAGATGCCGCAGTACTAGTAGCTTCCTTGGTATCCCCAAGAACATCCTTAGGATTTATCGACCGATTTTTATTATGCGGAGAAGCTTTCCATATCCCTACTTGGGTGTTTTTCAATAAAATGGACCTTCTCTCCCAACAACAACAATTGGATATTACTGCCGAAATTCAAAGCATTTACAACCAAGCAAATGTGCATTTATACTTCGGTTCCGTGGCGCAAAATCTGGGATTAGACCCCTTGAGAAACCTATTAATTGGAAAACGGATATTATTGGCAGGCCATTCAGGGGTTGGAAAATCTACCCTGCTTAATAAACTTTTCCCCGAAGCCAATGCCCGCGTTGGAAGCATTTCTGAAACCCATGAAAAAGGCAAACACACCACAACATTTGCCGAAATGTTTCGTTTACCCAATAAGACCGAAATTATCGACACCCCCGGCATTAGAGATTTTGGCGTAGTAGACATGGTACAACACGAAATTGCCCAATATTTTCCCGAATTTCGATCCAAATTAAACGATTGTAAATTCAATAACTGCACCCATATCCATGAACCTGGATGTGCCGTTTTAGCCAGTGTTGAATCGGAAATAATTCACCCCGCTCGATACCACTCTTACCTCAGTATTTACCATAACGAAGATATTTTTGAATAAATTGAAATCCAGAACCTTCATACAATCTTTGTTTCTACTGATTCTGCTTTCTGCAATCAGCAGCTGTGTAAAAGAGCGATTTTATGCCAAACCCACAGAATTATCCTTTGGTACAGATACCATTTGGTTTGATACTGTTTTTACCCGCGACCCCAATTCTCAATATCCCATCAGTGTAACTCGAATTACAACCATAAAAAACAAAGAGAATCTGCCGGTTAAAGCAAATTTCGACTTACGAGGAGGCAGTAATTCACCCTTCAGAATCAATGTAAACGGCTTTTCCGGCACTCAATTATCGGACATCGAAATTCTCCCCGGTGATTCACTGTTTGTGTTTATACAATGCAAATTAACCGCAAACAACCAAACACAACCTATGCTGGTCTTAGATTCGTTAATCGCAACCGTAAATGGTGCCAGCAGTAAATTATTGTTGGCCGCTTACGGGTGGGATGCACATTACATGCGTAGACCAATAATAGCCAGTAACACCACATGGGACGACAACACCAAACCTTATGTTATTATAGACACCTTGTATGTAGCAAATGGCACTACCCTAACCATTAAACCTGGGGTGCAAATATTTGCTTCCGCCTATACACCCATGTACATTGCTGGTTCTTTATCCATTGAAGGAACTGCGGACCAACGAGTAAAAATACGGGGCGATAAACCAACATTTATTCCCAGTATTTTACCCAACCAATGGACGGGTATTCACTTTTTAAAAGGTAGCAAGAATAATAAAATTTCTTTTGCCGATATCACCAATGCATCGGTTGGAGTTCGGGTAGATTCCTTTGATATTCCTAACAGCCCAGTTATTGTTTTGGAAAGTACCCGAATACAATTCTGCGGACAAATTTGCCTATTAGGGATTACCGGTGCTATCGAAGCTACCAATTGCTTATTCGCCGATGCAGGGAGTTATACCTTCTTAGGATTTTTAGGTGGAAATTACTCATTTAATCACTGTACGTTTGCCGAGTATTCCGGATTTTCTGGCAGACAGAACGGTAGCTTTGGGTTTACCAATACCCAACGGGATGGTTTAGGCAATCTAATTGGTTTCGAAGATTTAAACCTTTCGGTTTACAATTCCATCATTTATGGATACAACAAAGAAGAAATCCAATTTGATCAAACCACAAAAGCCGATTTTACTATCAACATAAACAATAACCTAGTTCGCTCTCAAAATCCACAAGCGGTTTTAGGATCGGGCAACTTCTTAAACCAAGCACCCAAATTTAAACAAGCTAATCAGGGTGAATATGCTTTAGACACTTTATCCCCCGCCTACAGCAAAGGCATTTTATTTAAAAACCCAGTAATAACTGATATCCTGGGCGCTTCCAGAAAATCTACCCCAGATTTAGGTTGTTTCGAAAGAAAACCCTAACTACTATATTTTTTCCTTCTCAACTAGTTCCTTCTCAATTATTTCCTACTCAACTTGGTCCCGCTCAATTACTTCCTTCTTGCCTTAAAAAAGGATCGCATAATTTCAGCACAAGCCTCCTCCAGCACCCCCCTCTTCAACTCCGTTTTAACCAACAATCCCGAACAGGTTTTATTAAATCCAAACTTCGGTTCGTCTGCTCCCCAAACCAATGAACCCAGTCGTGCCCACTGAATTGCCCCAGCACACATCGTACATGGCTCTATTGTAACATACAAGGTACACTCATCCAAATACTTCGAATTGAGATAATCGCTAGCCGCCGTTATCGCTAACATTTCGGCATGTGCAGTAACGTCTTTAAGTTTCTCCGTTTGGTTGTATCCTTTGCCAATAATTTTATTATTATGCACTACCACTGCACCAATTGGCACTTCCCCCTCCTCCGCTGCTTGAATCGCTAAATCCAGCGCTTTTCCCATAAAATACTCGTGGCTAAAAACTTCCTCCAACATTTACTATTATTATTACCGCAAACCTACATTTTTTCAGGAACTTTGTTACTTAATCATGCGAATAGGAATTGTTTGCTACCCAACCTTTGGTGGTAGCGGGGTTTTGGCCACGGAATTAGGTAAAGCTCTAGCTACTAAAAATCATGAAATTCACTTCATTAGCTACAATCAACCCGCAAGGTTAGATACTTTTACCGAGAATATTTATTATCACGAAGTGTTCATCGCCAAGTACCCACTGTTTGAGCACACCCCTTACGAAACCGCTCTGGCTGGTAAAATGGTGGATATCGTAAAATCAGCAAAGTTGGATGTCTTGCATGTACATTACGCTATTCCTCACGCTTCTGCGGCCTTAATGGCCAAACAGATTTTAGCCGAAATGAATATCCGTATCCCCGTGGTGACAACCTTACACGGAACCGATATTACCCTGGTAGGTCGAGAAATCACCTACGAACCTGTTGTTAGCTGGAGCATAAACAACTCCGACGCTGTAACTGCAGTTTCGCAAAACCTGAAAGAAGATACACTCAAGCATTTTCATATCAGAAAAGAAATTGATGTGATACCTAATTTCATCGATTTCAATAGATTTAATAAAAAACCCCGCGAACATTTCAAACAAATGATCGCGCCCAACAACGAAAAAATCATCATTCATACCTCAAACTTTAGAAAAGTGAAAAGAATTGAAGATGTTATTCGTGTGTTTCAACAAATCCAACAACAAGTACCCTCAAAATTGGTACTTATCGGTGATGGACCCGAACGTTCCAACATCGAAAAAACTTGCCGTGAGTTGAATGTATGTCAATGGGTGACTTTTCTTGGTAAACAAGAAGCAATCGAAGAAATCCTATCCATTGGTGACTTATTCCTTTTGCCTTCAGAATCCGAGAGTTTTGGGTTGGCAGCTTTGGAAGCTATGGCTTGTGAAGTACCCGTAGTTAGCTCCAATGCTGGAGGTATACCCGAAGTAAATATTCACGGCAAAACGGGTTTCCTTGCCGATGTAGGTGATGTAGATACTATGGCACGCTACTCCATCGATTTGCTGAATGATAATGCTATGCACGAAGAATTTCGAAAAAACGCGTTAAAACAAGCGCATAGTTTCGATTTGCAAGAAATATTAATCCAATACGAAACCATCTATTCCCGTGTGATAAAATAAAGCAGTAGCTTATTCCATCAACTCCGCTAATTCCAGCCACCGTAGTCCCTTTTCGTCCAACAATTCACCTATCACTTGCATTCTATCGCCTATCGCCGAAATACGCTCATAATCGGAAACTAAAAACTGTAGTTCTTCCGTTAGCGTATTTTTTTCTCTCTCTAAATCAGCAATTTCCTTTTCTAATTGCTCAAATTCAAATTTTTCTTTAAACGATAATTTACGTTTTACGATAGAAGAAGAAGTTTTATTGGTATTTGAAAGATTTTCATTAATTACAGATGCCGTACTTTCACAATTATCATTCAACCTTTCGTCCATTAATTCTCGCTTGCTTTCCGTTCCTAATTGCTCTTTCCTTACATCCTCTAACTCCTGCCATTCCCGGTAATCGCTATAATTACCTGGGAAATCCCGAATATAACCCTCTCCCTCAAAAATAAAACAATGATCTACTACCTTATCCATAAAATATCGGTCGTGACTTACAATCAATAAACATCCTCCATAGCCAACTAAAAAATCTTCCAACACACCCAAAGTTTCAATGTCTAAGTCGTTGGTTGGCTCGTCTAAAATCAAAAAGTTAGGCGCCTTCATTAAAATCGTTAATAAATACAACCGCCTACGCTCACCCCCACTCAATTTCACAACAAAGTCCCATTGTTTATCGTAATGAAAACCAAACTGCAACAATAACTGAGAGGCCGTTAGTTTTAATCCCCCCTCCATCAGGATATAATCAGCTACGTCTCTAACTACATCGATTACCTTTTTCCCTTCCTCCAATCGCATACCCTGCTGACTGTAGTACCCAAAAATCATGGTGTCCCCGTGAACAATTTTACCTGCATCCGGCTTCTCCAATCCCATGATCATATTTAAAAACGTTGACTTACCAGCACCGTTTTTCCCAACAATTCCTACCTTCTCACCCCGTTTAAATACATAACTAAAATCTTCTACCAATTTCAAATCACCATACGACTTAAATAAGTGATGCATCTCTAAAATCTTTGCACCCATTCGCTCCATACGCATCTTGATATTAACTTCTCGTTTGGCTGTAACCGATCTCACCTTGGACTCTAAATCATCAAAAGCATCAACCCTACTCTTACTCTTTGTACTTCGAGCCTTGGGCATTCTGCGTACCCATTCTAGTTCGCGTCGATATAAATTTTTATCCTTCTCTAATTCACTCGCCGCTACCATTTCACGGTGGGCCTTGTTTTCTACAAAGTAGCTATAATTGCCCTTGTAGGTATACAGTTTACCGCGGTCTATCTCTAAAATTCTATCGCAAACCCGATCTAAAAAATATCGATCGTGAGTAACCAACAGCAATGTCAAATCCTTTTGAGACAAATACCCCTCCAACCATTCAATCATCACCAAATCCAAGTGGTTCGTTGGTTCATCCATAATTAATAAATCCGGCTGTGACAATAAAACCTGTGCTAATGCAACACGTTTTCTCTGTCCACCACTTAAACTACCCGCCATTTGGTCAAAGTCATGAATCTGCAATTGCATTAACACCTGTTTAACTTTATGCTCATAGTCCCATGCCTCCAACTCATTCATGGTTGTCATTGCTCTATCCAACGCAGCATCGGTGTTATCATTCTGTACTTTTTCGTGCTCAAAGACTGCCCGTTCATATGCCTTCACCGCTTCAGCTACCTCACCCGATTCCAACAGAATATTTTCCAGAACCGTAAGTCCATCATTCAATACTGGATCCTGGGATAAAAAACCCACCCGAATATCCTTGCGAATGATGGCCATCCCGCTATCCGGTGTTTCTTTTTTTGCTAAAATTTGTAACAACGTGCTTTTGCCTTGGCCATTCCCTGCTACCAAAGCCACTTTTTCCCCTTGTTGTATACCAAACGAAATTCCGTCCAACACAGGTTTATCGTGCCATGTTTTTTTTACTTGCTCTACCGATATATAATTCATACAAACGCCTACTAAACTCTTCTATTTTTCCAGTTGCAAAACTAACCCCGCAAGCACCAACAATTTCTGTTATTTTAGCAGAATGATGAATTATCGGCATATTATTCTACTAACCCTATGTGTGATTACGCTCGGAAACAAGTTAATCGCACAAAATCCAATAGTTCGCGTTGCCGATGCACCCCAACATCTCCCAAGCCATTTCATTGGTACGTTCTCAGGAAAATTAGAATCAATGCAATTCAATAAACCTAACCCGCAATTCAATGCAAACGTACAATTGAGTATTTATCCAACTTCCCTCGATGCGATAAAATCAACCAACCTAACTCCAAAAAATCGGTATAAAACACCGTATTTACCGAATAATAGTGTC
>CANGWH010000072.1 GCA_947457565.1 Flavobacteriales bacterium | reverse complement strand
TGATGCTTAACTGCGGGTTTACCAAAGTTGCTTCGTTAGCAAATAGATCTACGGAAAAAGTTTCAACCCCAGGGGGGATGTTGGCGCCGCTGAAGCTGTAATATTTCCAAAAACAGGAATTGAAACTTGTTGCTGTAAGAATTAGGAGTAACAACAAAAGCCTTTGTCTAGCGATGGATTTTATTCTCGCAATCAGTGGATTGGTTTTGAAAATCATTGCGTTATTCAAGGTTATATTGTTTGATTTTTCGATACAATGTGCGTTCGGAAATTCCTAGTTGTGCGGCTGCTTTTTTTCTCTTCCCGTTATTTTTTTGCAGCGCTTTTTTAATCATTTCAATTTCTTGGGCTTCCAAACTTAGGAAACTTTCTGAAATATCGGTGGCTATTGCGGTAGTTTCTTCAAATTCAATATCGTCTTCGGTTGCTTGAAGAATTATGGGTTCACTTGCATTTCCCGCATTGGTATTTGGGTTGTTGGCTGCGGGATTATTGGCGGCTGATAGGTTGTTTATGGCAATTGTGTTATCGTGGTAGTTGCTATTTTGGAGATTAACAGGAACTAAAGAATTTACGGTGGAAGCGGAGGATTGCATTGCCGAGTTGGAACTAATATTGCCTTCTAAGAGTCCGAAAACTACTTTTTTTAAATCGTTTACATCTTTTCGTAAATCGATTAGGACTTTATAGAAAATATCGCGCTCACTCATTCCATCGGTGCCATCGATTTTTCCTAATAACATGGGTAAGTTGGGTTCTGTTTTCGGGATGTATTTTTGCAAAATATCGACATCAACAAGGGGGCCTTTCTCCAATACGCAGATTTGGTCTGTGATGTTTTTTAATTGTCGTACGTTGCCAGGCCAAGCATATTGAGCCAACATTTCTTGGGCTGATGGTGTAAGTTCTATGAGTTGCGAATGCCTGGTTTCGGCAAATTCCATGGCAAATTTTGTAAACAGCAAATAGATGTCGTTTTTTCGTTCGGCCAGTTGCGGAACCCTTATTGGGACGGTTGCCAATCGGTAATATAAATCTTCCCTAAATTTCCCGTTTCGCGCTCGTTCTAATAGGTCGCGATTGGTAGCGGCAACTACGCGAACATCGGTTTTTTGAACTACGGAACTGCCCACCTTGATGAATTCTCCGTTCTCTAAAATTCTCAGTAATCGGGCTTGTGTGCTCAGTGGGAGTTCTCCTACTTCGTCTAAAAATATGGTACCGCCATTTACGGTTTCGAAATAGCCTTTACGTTTGTCTGTGGCTCCGGTAAAAGCGCCTTTTTCGTGTCCAAATAATTCTGAGTCTATGGTTCCTTCTGGGATGGCGCCACAGTTTACCGCAATAAAGGGAGCGTGTTTTCTTCCGCTTAACTGATGTATGATTTTAGAGAAACTCTCTTTGCCTACTCCGCTTTCGCCCAAGATTAATACGTTCATATCGGTAGGGGCTACTTTCACCGCTGTTTCCAAAGCCGTGGTTAGCAAAGGAGAATGCCCTATGATGCCGAAACGCTGTTTGATTTGTTGAATGTCCATCGCTGCGTCTAATTCCAAAGTGCAAAGATACGAAATATATGACAGAATGGCAGTTTTTGTCGATAAGGAGCGGGTTGGATTCGTTGAGTTTATTGGGATTGTGTATAATCTGTTTGGTAAGTTTGGTTAAAACGGGTTTTTTTTGAACGATAATGGAGGAAAATCCCGAAGAGAATAATCTTAACAACCACAATTCGGAAGGCGGGTTGAGTGGCTCGGGTATGGACAATTCCGAGGATTTAACGCAATCGGAAGAATTGCAGACCACGGATATCGGTCAAGTTCGGGCGGTGGGGAATTTATATCGCGACTGGTTCATGGAGTATGCGAGTTACGTAATTCTAGAACGTGCGATTCCTGCTTTAGAAGATGGATTGAAGCCGGTACAACGCAGAATTCTGCATGCGATGTACGAGATGGATGATGGTAGGTTTAATAAAGTTGCCAACATCATAGGAGCAACGATGGCGTATCACCCGCATGGGGATGCAGCGATCGGAGATGCATTGGTGAATTTAGGTCAGAAAGAATTGTTGATAGACACCCAAGGAAACTGGGGTGATATTCGCACTGGGGATAGTGCGGCGGCACCGCGTTACATTGAATCGCGGTTAAGTGCTTTTGCCAAAGAGGTTGCCTTTAATGAAAAAACCACCCATTGGCAATTGAGCTATGACGGTAGGAAACGTGAGCCGGTAACCTTGCCGATGAAGTTTCCATTGTTGCTTGCTCAGGGGGTAGAGGGTATTGCCGTTGGTTTGAGTACCAAGATTATGCCTCATAACTTTATCGAATTGTGTGAAGCGAGTATTGATGTCCTGCGAGGTAAGCGAGTGAATTTGTTGCCCGATTTTCCTACGGGTGGGCAGGCTGATTTTTCGCAGTACAACGAAGGTAGAAAAGGCAGTAGAATTAGAGTAAGAGCAAAAATCGAAGAAAAAGATAAATCCACGGTTTTAATCAAAGAAATCCCATTTGGTACCACTACTGGAAGTTTGATTGAAAGCATCATTAAAGCTTCGGATAATGGAAAGATTCGAGTTAAAAAGGTAATCGACAATACGGCTCGGGATGTTGAAATTGAAGTACAACTGGCGCCGGGTATCAGTCCTGATTTAGCGATTAATGCTTTGTATGCCTTCACCGATTGCGAGGTGAGTATTTCTCCATTGGCCTGTGTAATTGCCGATGATAAGCCGCAGTTTTTAGGAGTAAACGATATTCTTAAAGCGTGTACGCAAAATACATTGGGCTTGTTGCAGAGAGAGTTGGAAATTGAATTGGGTGAGTTGGAGAACAAATGGCATTTTTCATCGCTAGAAAAGATATTTATCGAAAATAGAATCTATCGTGATATCGAAGAGTGCGAAACGTGGGAAGCGGTTTTATCGGCCATCGACAAAGGGTTGGATCCTTTTAAGGGCTTGTTCCGTAGAGAAATAACGGAGGAAGATATTGTTCGATTAACGGAAATTAAAATTAAGCGAATTTCCAAATTTGATTCGTTCAAAGCCGATGAATATATCAAAGGGTTAGAAGAATCAATTGCTGAAGTGAAGCATCATTTGGAGCATTTGGTTGATTATGCCGTTGACTATTACAAACGATTATTGAAGAAATTTGGTGGCGGGAAAGAGCGCAAGACGGAAATTCGTACCTTCGACACCATTGAAGCCAATGTAGTTGCGGTTGCTAATGTGAAATTATACGCTAATTTCAAGGAGGGTTTTGTAGGTACGGGGTTAAAGAAAGAAACTTTCGTAGTTGATTGCAGCGATATCGACGATATCATTGCTTTCCGGGCCGATGGTAAATATTCAATCGCCAAGGTTACCGAAAAGCAGTTTTATGGCAAAGATTTGATTCATGTAGATGTTTGGCGCAAAAACGATGAACGTACTACTTATAACGTGGTGTATTGGGACGGGGCGGATAAGAAAGTGATGGCCAAACGGTTTAACGCAACCGGTTTGATTCGTGAAAAAGAATATATATTCAGTAGTGAGCACGCTAAATCTCAGGTATTGTATTTTTCTGCTAATCCCAATGGGGAAGCGGAACGTGTTACGTTGCATTTAAGTGCTACGGCTAGTGCACGGATTAAAAGTTTGGAATATGATTTTTCAAAGCTTGCGATTAAAGGCAAGAGCGCACGAGGCAATCAAATAACCAAATATCCTGTGCGTAAAGTGGAGTTAAAAGAAAAAGGCGGCTCTACCTTGGGCGGGGTGAAAATTTATTGGGACGACCACACGGGTAGATTGAATGGGGATGCCAAAGGTCAGTTTTTGGGTGAGTTTGAAGGGGATAATAAACTGCTGGTGATTTATAATGATGGCCAATACGAGATTACCAATTACGAATTAATCAATCGATACGAGCCAGAACAGGTTTATTTAATTCAGAAGTATCATTCGGGTCAAGTAATTCAAGTGGTTTATTTGGAAGGGAAGAGTAAGCTACAGTATGTGAAGCGATTTGTGATAGAGACTACTACCATGGAAAAGAAATTCTCGTTTATTGGCGATGAAAAAGGTTCTCAATTATTGGTAGCTACCACCAGCGCTCCGGCAGAAATTGAGGTAACGTTGGATACTAAAAAGGCCGAAAAACAAGTCTTTACGTTGGTTTTAGATGAGTTTATGGAGGTGAAGGGGTGGAAAGTTCTGGGAAATCGTTTGCATGTTGATAAAGTAAAAAAGGTAGTATTACTGAGTCCGAAAGTTGGTGAAATTGCCCCAGATTCCGTTGACAGTGAAATAGAACCGTTGGGCGATGACGAAATTTCGGATGGAGGTGAGGATGGAGGAATAAATGATGGAAATGAATCGGTAGACGGCTCTGTTCTGCCATTGGTTTCTGAGCAAGTTGAAAAGGAAAAACGCGGAGGTATCTCTCCCTTGGATCCCCCAACCCAATTGAATTTGTTGTAATGAAGGAAAAGAATGCACTTTTGGTTGATTTTGGGAGGAGAGAGTTTCCCGCCAATTGGGATGAATACGAATTGATAGATTCCGGAGGATTTGAGAAGTTGGAGCGATTTGGGAAGTGGGTATTGCGCAGGCCTGAACCTCAAGCGATTTGGGATAAATCCTTGGATGAGAAACAATGGGTGCAGTTGGCATCGGCTACGTTTGCACGAGGAGTGGGAGGAGATCCTGAAAAAGGAAGTTGGCAATTAAAGCCCACTATGCCCGAACGGTGGTGGATTTCGTATCCGTTGTTTGGAAAGACGTTGAAATTCCGATTGGGATTAACGAGTTTCAAGCATGTTGGATTATTTCCGGAGCAAGCTTCGAATTGGGATTGGATATACGAACAAGTAACAGAGCAAAAGAAGAAATACATTGGGGGTAAGCAGGCCAATAATAGGGACTCGGATAAGAATGTGGGATCAGAATCCAACGCTGCGTCCAAACCGCGGGTGTTGAATTTATTTGCATACACCGGCGGGGCTTCGCTAGCGGCTTGTGCGGCGGGTGCAGATGTTACCCATGTGGATTCGGTGAAGCAAGTTGTTACTTGGAGTAGAGAAAATATGGAGGAATCGAGGTTGGATGGAATACGGTGGTTGGTAGAAGATGCTTTTAAATTTGTTCAACGTGAGGCACGTAGGGGTAAAAAGTACGATGGTATACTCTTAGATCCTCCGGCTTATGGAAGAGGGCCCGAGGGTGAGAAATGGTTGCTGGAAAAACAGCTCAACGAATTAATGGGTTTATGCGGTGAGATTTTGGCCGATGATGGCTTCTTTCTACTAAATTTATACAGCATGGGATTTTCGGCCATGGTAGCGGAAAATTTGATACGTAAGCAAGTAAAATCCATGGGCACGGAGTTGCAAAAAATTCAATCGGGCGAATTGTATTTGCCAGATACCCAGGGTAATCGCTTGCCTCTGGGGACTTTCGTGCGATTTTAAACCGATTGAATCAGATCAAAATAAATTGCATCTGATTTCAATAAAGATTCCTTTATTTGAAAGGTTTATGGCCAATTATTGACGGATCCACTTCCATAAATCGCCCCAACTGGGTTTCTTGCCGTAGCTTAATATGCCAATTCGGTAGATTTTTGAAGTAAGCCAAACCATGAAAACAAAGGTAAGGATCAGTATGCCTAAACTCAGTAATAATTGAGAAATTGGCACACCAAACGGAGCGCGTACTACCATGATGATTGGGGACGTGAATGGAATCATCGAAAATAATTCTGCGGTACTTCCATTGGGTGCTTTTAATGCAACCGATTGGGCAATCACAAAACTCAATACCAAAGGCATGGTAATTGGGAGCATGAACTGCTGGGTTTCTGTTTCCTGATTAACGGCGGCCCCAATTGCGGCAAACATGCTCGCATAGAGCAAGTATCCGCCAATGAAATACAATACAAAAATTATTAAAATTTCTCCTGCCGGAATGGATTCCGTTCCACTGAGAAAATCGGAAAGTGCGCTCATTTTTGCTACTGGATTGCTATTGGCAGACATTTCGTTGTTGGCGGTAGGCAGTCCTGCGGAAGCAAAAGTGCTATCCATACTAATGGCCGAAGATTGCTGCTTGAATTCGCTCATTTTTTGTTTGCCTACTACCGTTCCACCAATAAAAACTATGGCAATCAGCACTAAAACCCAAGCGGCAACTTGGGTAAGGCCAACGGCAGCAATGCCTAATATTTTCCCCATCATCAACTGAAAGGGTTTAACGCTGGATACGATAACTTCTACAATGCGATTGGTTTTTTCTTCAAATGCACCGCGCATTACGGCTGCTCCATACATGAATATAAACATGTAAATCAAGAATGCTAGAATGAATCCTATCCCACTTTTTAATCCACTGGAGCTATTGCTAGCAACGCCTTGTTCGCTGATCTCCATCAATCGAACCGAACCGCTTACATCTAATGAGTCGAGCGTTGTAGGCCTAATCCCAAATTTAAGTAATTGTTTTTCTTTGGATTGATTACTAATCCACTGATTAATGGATTCCATCTGAGTGAGAGAGGGCGCTTGTTCGCTGTATAGCGTAGTAGAATCAAGTACGGTAAGGTCTTTATCGTCAATTTGTAACCAAGCATAACAAATGCCTCGATTTACATAGGCTTTGGCCGAATCAATCCGTTGTTGTGGATAATCGTAATCAGGGGCCGGTAGTAGTTTGTAATTGCTAAAATCGGAGAGTTTTAACTGTTTGCTTTGGTCTGAAACCAGTACTGTATGAATCTCGGATTCGGTTTCGTCGGCTACGGCAATATAAATGGCTAAGGCATAAAATCCGGCAATTAAAACCGGTGCCAAAAAGGTCATGATTATAAAGGTTTTATTGGTGATTCGGGTCATGTATTCCCGTTTGAAGATCACCCAGATGTTGCTAAAATTACTCATGGGTTGGGGTGTTTGATTGGTCTACTGTTGCAACGAAAATATCGTGAATACTGGGGATGTATTCGGAGAAATAAACCATGGGTGTGGATTGTGTTGTAGCCCATTGCATTAATTGTTGAGGCCCAAAGTTTTCCGACGTTTGAAATCGCATCATGTATCTACCATCGTTGGTTATCCAACTCTTTATAGGTATAACCGGATAGGCGGTGTTTTCCATGGATTCATGAAACCCTACATCGTATTTGCCAGAAAAATTACCGCGTTTGATTTCGCTGATGCTGCCGTCCATGACCTTCTCACCTCGGTGGATTATGCCGATTTTACTGCATAATTCCTCTACATTGTCCATCCGATGAGTAGAGAATAAAATGCTGCAACCCTCTTGTTGTAATTCTAGAATAAGCTCTTTGATTAGGTCTGCGTTAACCGGATCAAATCCTGAAAAAGGTTCATCTAAAATTAGTAATTCGGGTTTATGCATGATACAACTAACAAATTGTACTTTTTGGGCCATTCCTTTGGAGATTTCTTCAATCTTTTTCTTGGCCCAGTCCATCATTTCTAATCGTTCTAGCCAGTATTTTACTTTGGCTTTTGCCTCTGCTTGGTTTAACCCTCGCAGTTGTGCAAAAAACAGTAGTTGGTCGGCAACCGACATTTTTTTATACAGACCTCGTTCCTCGGGCATATATCCCATGCGTTGACTATGGTCTGGGTGTAACGGATTTCCATTGAAGAAAATTTCACCGGAATCAGGTTGGGTAATGGTGGCCAACATTCGAATTAAGGTGGTTTTACCCGCGCCGTTGGGGCCTAATAAGCCATAAATCTCACCTGGAAGGAGATCCAATGAAATATTTTTACTTACCGCTTGTTGTCCAAACGATTTATTAACCTCTCTTGCCGATATTATGGGTGTCATAGTTATTTGAAACTGTAATTAATACCGGCACTTAACCCCATAGAGTTTACGCCGGCTCCCAATTGTGCTTGAAACCCGATGCCGTTTTTGTATGCCTTTTTTACGCCAATTAATGTGGCTTGTATGCCGTTCATGCCAATTCCTTGGTTGTAGGCAGGGACATAAGCGGTGGAGGAATCCTCTCGAATGGTTTCAAAATTTACGTGGAACGTGCCTAAGGCAAGTCCGGAATACCAAGCAGTATTTGAATTTTTGCCCGATTTAATTTTCCAAGCGTAATCAATGGTTCCCATAAAGCTGCTCAGGCGAACTTGGTAATGGAATTTGGAATACACTGTTGGGAATGTGTTGTAATCTGGGTATTCAATTGTGTTTGTTTTTACGGAGGCTGATTGGAACACCAAGCCCATCATCCAACGCTCGCGAAAGTGATACTGGTAGCCATAATGGTTGGGTTTATTTATTTCCGTTGTAATATTAGCGAACGTGGGTTTCAGTTCCGAAATCATGGTATTGGATATGGAATTCACCAAGAACGAGGAAGATCTACCGTAGTACAAGGTCATGCCATTTTGTTTGAAATATTGGAAATTGGCCACTTTTTTTATTCTAGGCGGTGGCAGTGGGTTAGAGGCATTCGATTTTATATTTACCGAGGTTGTAGCCGTCTCTTTTTTTGGCAATGCGTCCGAAGGCGAGGGTACGGTTGTATCACCCGCGCTTTGTGCATTTAGGGCTATTGTACATAGAACGGGAATTAAAAGAAGTACAGTTCTTTTCATATTGGATTGTTTAGCACAGCAATTTAAGTCGAATTTGAATTAAATGCAGTTAAATAAGTCATTGGGAAGCAGTATTTCATCGAACTAAATGAAGTGTTCAACCGAAAAGTAATTGATTTAGTAAATTGGTTTGATTCCCAAATCGGATTTAAATATTTGTTTAAACAAATTATTGTATCTTTGCAGAAATAAATATTCAACTATGACAACACAAGCAATTTCTCAGTGGAACTTGGATCCAACGCATTCGGAGGTTCAATTCAAAGTAAGACATTTAGTGATTTCCAACGTAACTGGTACTTTCCGTAATTTCTCTGCTACCTTGGAAAAAGCAGGGGATGATTTCAATGGTGCTAAAGTAAGTTTTACTGCACACGTGGATTCAATTGATACCAATCAAACCGATCGCGATAATCATTTGAAATCGCCCGAATTTTTTGATGCGGCTCAATTTCCCACTATTGAATTTGTAAGTTCTTCGTTTGAGAAGTCTGGAGACAATACCTACAGTGTAAAAGGGCATTTAACCATGAAAGGTATCACCCGCGAGGTTGAGTTATCCGCTGAGTTAGGTGGAGAAATGGTTGATCCATGGGGAAATCGCAAGCTTGGATTTGAAGTAAGTGGTACAGTTAAGCGCGAAGATTTTGGATTAACATGGAGCGCAGTAACTGAGGCGGGTGGAGTAGTAGTGGGTAGCGATGTTAAGTTGTTATTCAATGTTCAGTTTGCAGCAGCATAAGTAGATCATAATTTTTCACAGTTTAAGTTTTAAGGTCGTTCCGGTTTTGGGGCGACCTTTTTTTTGTAACTTGCCAAGGCATGAAGGAAGTTTGGGGGCCACGTAAAGTTTTATTTGGCTTTTTATTATTTGGCTTAGCCTATTGGATTGGTTCTAGTTTGGTATCGTATATCAATGCCGGACTTGGCGCTTTATTGTTTTATTTTTTTCTAAGAAGCCCTATGGATTTCCTTATAACCAAAAAGGGTTGGAAGTCGCATTGGACTGTCTTGTTTTTGTTGTTTGTTTCCTTTCTAGTGGTCATGGTTCCCTTGGGATTAATCATTGCCATGGTAGGTACAAAAATCAGTAGTATCAGTTCTCAAATACACGAAACCGTTACCGCATTAGAAGTATTTATTGGCGTTATTGAGGCCAAGTATCAAGTGGTAATATTGAGTGATTCTAATTTGGATTCCATAGCAAAGTTTCTTTCTTCCTTATTAACCAATACCATGGGGCTTTTGTTGGATTCACTGGGTTCTGTGGTAATCATGTATTTCCTATTGTATTATATGTTATTGCAATATCGAACTATGGAATTGTGGATTTTCACCAAGCTTCCCTTACAGCAGCAAAGTTTACGATTGATGGGTAGCGAGATAAAGGATTTAGTAATTTCAAATGCCGTTGGATTGCCGATAACTGCTTTGGCTCAAGGGATTTTAGCGGGGATACTGTATGCATTTTTAGCGGTGGACGATTGGTGGTTTTGGTTTGTATTAACCTCTTTTACCGCGATGATACCTGCTGTTGGAGCTGCATTGGCCTACTTGCCGTTGGCGATGATATTGTATGCTCAAGGAAATGAGAATCAATCCATCGTTCTCATAATTTATGGTTTTACCATTATTGCCGCTGCCGATAATTTGGTACGGATGTTTTTACAAAAGAAAATGGGCAATATTCACCCGTTAATTACCATTTTGGGGGTAATTGTTGGGTTGAAATTATTTGGATTTTTGGGGTTAATCTTTGGTCCGATTTTACTGTCGTTTTTTCGATTGTTATTTAAAGTTTACCACATCGAATTTGGAGATTTCAAGGCGTAGTTTACATTTTTTATGCGAAATTTAACAGAAGATTTTTTTGAGTTTTTTATCGATTTAACGTTAAACAATAACAAGAGTTGGTTTGATGAAAATAGAAAGCGATATGAAAAAATCGTAAAATTGCCTTTTCGATCCTTTGTGGAGGAATTGATAAGAGAGGTGTCTAGGGTAGATGCTAGATTTTCTGCGTTATCGGCGTCGGATTGCTTATTT
This sequence comes from Flavobacteriales bacterium, assembly GCA_947457565.1. Lineage (GTDB taxonomy): Bacteria > Bacteroidota > Bacteroidia > NS11-12g > UBA955 > JAGKXC01. The sequence continues at coordinate 101 of CANGWH010000072.1, read as the reverse complement.
AGGATTAATCGAGATATTCGATTTTCCAAGGATAAAACCCCGTACAAAACCCATTGCAGTGCGGCATTGCAGTTAGGGGACAGTAAAAACATGTCGTTGGG
>CANGWH010000071.1 GCA_947457565.1 Flavobacteriales bacterium | reverse complement strand
GAGATTACCAAGAATCGTTGGAAGATTTTAATAGTGAATTAGAAAAAAATGATACATCCTTGAATGTGTCATCGGTGGTAAAGGTGGATACAACTACTGTAAAGATAGAGGCGGTACCAACTAGCCGTTTAACCATTAATCGATTGGATGATTGGAGGCGCTTAGACTTTAGCAGAATTTCTTTCAACGAAGATCCAAGTATCGTTGAATTGTATAAGTATATAGATAGCAATAAAGCGGAATTTAAAAACTGGTTAGGTCCATTGTGGCCTGAGTTTTCCGATGCTTTTGCTCGTTTGCATGAGGTTTACGAATGGGAACGCCGCGATGAGCAAGCCCAACAATACCAATGGCGCGAAGAAACTATGTACCGAAATATGGTGAATCTATTGGAGAAGTATCCGAACTCTAAGTTTTTTGGTCAATTTGGAAGATGCCATGTAGGCTTAAGCAAACAACAACAGGATTGCGGTTGGTTTGAATACAACAGTATTTTGGCCAGATTAAGAACTCGTTATTTTAAGAACGATAGCTCTTTAATGAATATTGGTATATTTTATAAGGAGAATGAGGATGATGTAGATGATATATCGTCCAGCGATTTGTTGCACAATCAGAAAATACGGGATGAGGTTACTACTTTATATTCTAACACGGAAGAAAATACGATGGTCTATAATTTAGATGAGCTTGGGGATTATAAATCGGAATTGCGCAAGAAATTCAATTTTGTAGTAATTATTGGGCAAGAACAGGATGACAACGACGATGATGACTATTCCAGCGACTCATATTCGGAGGATTTCGAGAATAATAAAGATGTAAATATGGGCGTATACATGGGGTATGGTTTAGGAGCCAATCTTGGTTCTTTGTATGGAGAAACCATGGTGAACTATTTATTAACCCAGGAAGCAATTGATCTTAGAAACCCAACGTCTAATTCCTACAATAATTTGTTTTTAGGGTATCGCGGGAAGCATGTTAGTATGCAGTATAGCTTAGGGTATAAATTGAATAATCGACAATTGTTCTCCGATGGTTTATCGTCTATCAACGGCAATATGACCCTTCATAATTTGTCTATGTATTTGCACAATTCTAATGTGAATAATCAGAAATTATTTCATTATGGCGTGGGTGTAGGTTATACCTTTACGAAGCAACGTTTAACCTATCAGAAGGTTGCTCCGCAGTTGGTTTCGGTTACCAGTCCTGTGGAGTTGGTGAGTTACCGTGGTATGCCAACGGCCAGTGTTGTATTTGGAATATTGAAAGATAACGTGGGATTGGATATTGAAGCTGGCTACCGGGTTCAGATGAATAATTCTACTTGGGATTATCGCGGAAGCAGAATGCCATTTGCAACTTCAGGTTACGCCGATGGTATTGCCACGGATTTGTTAAAATTGCCATTTGCTACAATCAATTTACGTTTGATAATTGAGGGTACTCAACCGGTTTATAAAGTAAAGAAAGATGAATCGGAAGAGACTGATTCGGATTATTAAGTGAAATGATCAGCAACCGCATTAATTTTGCAGTGAAGATAGTATGACAGAAAAAGAGGTAGCCGTTTCCGGATCTTTGACAAAGCAATTACCCAATATGGTAACGCTAAGCAATTTGTTGTGCGGCGTTTTGGGAATTGCTATGGTGATAGAAGGTAGGCCGTTTGATGGTTTTTTATTGATGATTCTGGGTGCAGTTATGGATTTTTTTGATGGTTGGGTAGCCCGTTTATTGAAGGCCGATAGCGACTTAGGATTGCAATTGGATTCGTTGGCAGACGTGGTTACTTTTGGCGTTTTACCTGGGTTAATATGGAGATCGTTGATGCAGGAGCAGGGATATTGTTCTGCTGGATTTTGTATCAATAATTACGTTTGGGTTTTAATTCCTTTGGGGGCAGCCTATCGGTTGGCCAAATTCAATGTTGATACACGTCAGCTTACGGGTTTTATGGGGGTTCCTACTCCAATTACTGGGTTGGCAGTGGGTTCTTGGGCTATGATTGCCTACAGTTATACACCGGATGCAGCAGGAATGGGGTGGTTGTTGAGCCCGCTCGTGGATATCAGACCTTGGTTGTCTAATTTTTATGTTTGGTTATACATGCCTTTGTTTGTGGCCTTTATGATGAACAGTGATTTTGCTATGCTGGCAATGAAGTTTAAACCGGGAGATCCGTTGAGGAAATGGAAAATTGTGTTGTTGATTGCTGCCGTTCCATGCCTATTGTTTGGAAGTGCGATGGTAGCCGTGTTTTATTTTGTTTATTTATTAATTTCTATATTGTCTAATTCTAAACCATCAACCCAACCATCATGATAAAAATTGGGATAATAATGGGCAGTGATAGTGATCTGCCAGTAATGAAAGAAGCGGCTGTTGTACTGGATCTTTTGAATATCAAATACGAGTTAACGATTGTAAGTGCACATCGTACTCCAGATCGGTTAATGACGTATGCCAAAGATGCGTCGCTTCGGGGCATTGAAGTTATTATTGCAGGAGCTGGTGGTGCTGCGCATTTACCCGGAATGGTGGCTTCGTTTACCCATTTACCTGTAATTGGGGTACCAGTTCAATCCAAAGCCATGAGTGGCTTAGATAGTCTTTATTCCATTGTTCAGATGCCTCCGGGTGTCCCAGTGGCTACGGTAGCCATTAATGGCGCTAAAAACGCGGGATTGTTGGCTGCGCAAATATTAGGAGTTGCTGATCCGTCTATTAAACATGCAATTGCCGAGTATAAGCAATCCATGAAAGAGGAAGTGGAAGAAAAGGCGGTAAAATTGGAAGCTCAGGGCTGGGCCGAGTATTTGAAATAACGATCAGGTATGCTGATTGTAGGTAACGCTATAGTTTCAGAGGAGGTTTTAACACGCAAGTTTCGCTGTGCTATCGAATCTTGTAAGGGCGCTTGTTGCGTTCAAGGGGATGCAGGTGCACCGTTGGAAAACGAAGAAATAGAAATCATTCAGAATGAGTTAGAAGCAGTGAAGCCATTTATGTCGGAAAGCGGTCTAACATTGCTCTCACAGCGTGGATTTTCTGAGACAGACAGTTTTGACGGAGAAGCGGTAACTGTTTGTGAGCCTTCGGGTGAGTGTGTTTTTGTGGTGTATGATTCTTTTGGAATTGCAGGTTGTGCCATAGAGAAGGCTTATCATTCGGGTAAAACTTGGTTTCGGAAGCCAGTAAGTTGTCATTTGTATCCGATTCGAGCAAAAAAATATGGAGAATATACTGCGTTGAATTATCATCAATGGAGTATTTGTTCGGATGCCTGTGCTGTAGGCGAAAAGGAACAGGTCCCCGTTTATTCCTTCCTTAGGGAAGCATTAACCCGAAAAATGGGTCCAAGCTGGTACGAAGAATTAGAAGCCGTTGCGAAGTTGTGGGAGCAGGGTGTTAAATTGGAGTGAAAAGCACCCCGATAATTCCTAGAATCATTAACCACTTTAATTTTAACGATACTTGCCTAAAATCACCCGTGCTGTTGGCTTTGAAGGTGGAAATACAAATACTAGCCATTCTCGGAGCCAGAATTACAGCTGTATAAATCAACATCGGTAAAATACTATTCCCAGATAAAATTTTAATCCATTCTTTACTTAATCCACTAATTGGATAGGTATAAATTGCTTGAAAGATGGTGTTGAAAAGGATGCCAATGGCTGAAATGCCTAAGGAAATATATATCAGCAATTTAGTTTTTGAAATGCCATAGGTTAACGGAAAGGTATTGCAATCGGCCTGTTTATCTCCTTCCATGTCTTCAATATCCTTAATCAGTTCGCGGGCAAAGGTGATAGTAAATGCCAAAATGGCGAATTCCGCAATATGGCCTTTGCTCACTTGCCAAACGCCTCTGCTGCTTAAATACACCACGGCTCCAGCCATAAAAGCAACCAAAAGATTTCCTGGTAATCCCATCGCTTTCAAATCAGAAGAGTAGAAATACAATAGAATAGCAATGGCGATACAGAATATCCCCATGCCCGTTCCACCTAAAAATCCAGTGATTATCCCTAGAGTGGCTAAAATTGAGTAATAAACAATGGCTGCTTTATGGCTAACATAACGTTTTAATATGCGCTTATTGGGCCGGTTGATGTGGTCTGAGTCTACATCAAAAAGGTCATTTATGACGTACCCTGCGGCGGCCGAAAATAAGCAAGATAACAGTACCCAAATGGCAACAGGGAAGTGGATTGGGCTATGAAACCATCGGAAATTCGACCAATCGATTTGAAACGGTGTAATTCTACTACTGGCATACAGGAAAACCCCTTGTGTTAGCAGAGTTATCAATAGGTTGATAGGTCGAACCAGGGTCCAGTATGCGCGCATAATCTGGGTATTTGAATAGCAATCTATCTATTTTTTCGCAAATTTCATGCGATAGCCGGCAGATACTTTACCTAATGCGATATTATTTAATTTAGTTTTGAGCAGTGTACGTTTTAATGGGTGAATCCTATCAGTGAATAATATGCCTTCGATATGATCGTATTCGTGTTGGATAATTCTGGCGGCCATACCTCCATAGGTTTCCACGTGTTCTTGAAAGTGTTCATCTTGGTAGCGGATGGTGAGTTTTGCATGTCGATTTACATCGGCCCGAACATTAGGAATACTTAAGCAGCCTTCTTCGTAATCCCATTTTTCATCAAATTCTTCTTCGATGATAGGGTTTATAAATACTTTTTTAAAGTTTTTTGGTTCAATATCTTCTATTTCGGTGCCATCTACAATAAATAATCGTATACTGAGGCCTATTTGTGGCGCTGCTAATCCAATGCCGTTGCTGTCATACATGGTTTCGAACATGTTTTCAAGCAGTTGACTAAGGTTAGGGTAAGCAGTATCAATCTCAGTAGCTTTTTTTCTGAGCACAGGCTGGCCGTAAGCGTAAATTGGAAGGATCATGGATGTTGAAACGTCTACAAAGATAGTTGATTTGATTGGGAGTGAGGTTTATCAGGTTGTTAACACATGGGCGGTTGTGTTATTTTCGTTGATATAGGTTGTACCGAAAAGTATGGTAAATAATTTGATTTATTTTTTTATAATTGTTTGTAAACCATTCTTTTCCGTTGTTGTTTGAAGTAAAAAAACCGTGGTTGTTTCCAGTGATGATAAACGCAGGTGGGTTGTTCTCTAGATAAGACATCTGCTTTTGAGCGTTGGTGTAAAAGATTTGTTCAAGTTGATGTGATATTGCGGTGTCTTGGCTATAATTAGGCGTGTAGAAATAAACAAAATAGGGACAAGGGAAAGGAGGAGCCTGTTGGGTGTTAAACAGTGTGTAGAATCTCCCTGAATGGGGATCGTCTATGTACAGTGATGTATTTTGAATAGCGTTGAAAATTGGGAGCGTTAGCTGTTCCTGCCACTGCTTCAATTCATCTTTCTCATTTTGGAAGGGAGGAAAATTTTGAAGTTGAACGGCTTGGTAATTATCCTTTGCCTTTGGTAAAATCCAGCATAGGGTTAGGAATAACGATATGGTATAAAGGGGGACGGATTTTTTAACTATCGAGAAAGAGGGCTGATAGATTTCAATAAAATCAACCAGTAAAATAACTAACATCCAAGAGGTAAAGACTAGGGAGAACATCCACGGTAGCTGGTAATGGGGAAATGCATTTTTGCCTCCAAGGTGCGAAAAATATAGACTTCCTATGAGTAAGAAAATTAGGCTTAGCAGTCCTAGGACTAGATTGCTCTGGGATGAGTTTTCGGCAATAAATGCTTTGATTGGTTTCAGTAGTGCAACGTTGGATTGCTTGTTGTTTGGAGTGAATCCCGTGGGTCTCCATTCCGATTTATTTAGATAATACCCAAGGCCTAGAATGGTTATCGAAATAATTAGCAGGACGAGTAAATTAGAGATTAATACTTGTGTTACTGGGTAAGTTTCGTGTGTTGAAGGTGGGTAAAGTTGATTGAGGACGGTTTGAATTATGTTTTGAGACTCATTGCTGTTTATGGAAGCATAGTTGGTGGCAAATCGTAAGTAGTTGAAGTAATTAAGCCAAGATCCTGTGACGGTGCAATAGAGTCCATATAATAACCACGGTACTGAAAAGCCCAGTATCCATTGGATATTTTGTTTTTTAGGAAGTTGGATAAGGTAGGGTAAGACTGCTGGAAGAAGGAGTATGAAAGGTTCTTTTATCCAGGTTGAAAGTCCGGCAAACAGTCCGCTAGTAATGATTATAGACGGACTTCCTGGGTCAATTTTATTAAGATATAGACAACAAAGTGCAGCGATAAAAAAATAGGAGCCTATTTCTTCTGTGAATCCACCTACATACATGGCTGGCCAAAAAGAGATTAAAGAGAACAAACCAAATCCCATCAGCAAGATATTTACTGCGGTTATCATGGGAGAGGTTTTTAATTTTATCACGGAGATAACTCCCATGGGGAATATGCAAATGGCTAAGCAGAGTAATTGTAGAAGTTGATTTTGTCCGATAGGTATGCCTTCGCCGAAAACGGATTTGAGGATATTTAAAATTATATTACTAATGCTTTGCAGGAAAAAAATACCGGGAGCTTTATTATCGAAAACATCTTTGTACAAAACATCGCCATTCAATAGTTGATTAGAAATAGCGGAGAAGCAACCGGCATCGCCTTCGGGAGATACACTTTTATATCGCAGAAATGTGCTAATGAAAACCCAACCCAAAACAGCAATAATCGCAAAGCGTGCTATTTGATTTTTTGGATTGTTTTTCATGGTTGAATTGGTTGTGGGTATTTCTTAAGTTAGATTTACAGGGGTTGATATTATCTGTAGTTGTTGATTTGGTGGCTCAATTTCGTTTGAAGGTTCGGTATGTATGAACTTTGATTGTTCTATTGTATTGATTGCAAATGTGTTTGTAAAATTAGCGATGCAGCCATCGAATCTAACAATTCCTTGTTTGCGCGTTTTTCTTTTTTTGCTCCGGAGGCAATCAGCGAATTGAATGCTTCGGAACTAGAAAATCGTTCGTCTATGGTGAAGACGGGTATAGTTGGGAATGCTTCCTTTAACGCTTCAATGAATTGTTTAACGGGTTGAGTAGCGTGTGTATCTTCTCCATTTAACCTAGAAGGCATACCTACTACAAAACCTTCCAACGTTTCTGTTTTCTGGTAATCTACCAAATATTGGTACAGTTTTTCAGTTGGGACGGTGGCCAATGGCTGGGCAATTATCTTCAAAGGGTCAGTAACAGCGATTCCTGTTTTTTTACTTCCGTAATCGATACCCATGATTCTTCCCATATAGGCAAAGATATGTGAGGTGCTAAAATAGATTGACACCACTCTTAAATAAAAAAGGCCGCACGTGAGTGCGGCCTTTTACAACTATGGCTGATGAAATTACATCATTCCACCCATTCCGCCCATGTCAGGGCCATGGCTATGTCCTTTTTCTTCTTCTTTGATATCGCTGATTACGCACTCAGTAGTAAGGATCATGCTAGCGATAGATGCTGCATTTTCCAAAGCTACACGCGATACTTTCTTTGGATCGATAACACCTGCAGCAATTAGGTTTTCGTAGGTTTCGGTACGAGCATTGAATCCAAAGTCGTCTTTACCCTCCATAACCTTTTGAACTACGATACTACCTTCGCCACCAGCGTTCGCTACAATTTGACGAAGCGGCTCTTCCAATGCTCTACGAACGATTTGGATACCAGTTGTTTCGTCTTCGTTTTCGCCTTTCATGTTGTCTAAGCCACTAATAGCGCGAATCAAACTTACACCACCACCTGGTACTATGCCTTCTTCAACCGCAGCACGTGTTGCGTGTAACGCATCATCAACGCGGTCTTTCTTTTCTTTCATTTCTACCTCTGTAGCGGCACCAATGTACAACACAGCAACACCACCGGCTAATTTAGCCAAACGCTCTTGCAATTTTTCACGGTCATAATCGGAAGTAGTGTTCTCGATTTGAACCTTGATTTGGTTGATACGAGCAGCAATATTTTCTTTGCCACCAGCACCGTTTACTATGGTTGTATTGTCTTTGTTGATGCTGATTTTTTCGGCACGACCTAGGTCTTCCATGGTAGCATCGTCTAGTTTGCGGCCTTGCTCTTCGCTGATAACAGACCCACCGGTTAAGATGGCAATATCTTGCAACATTTCTTTTCTGCGATCGCCAAAACCTGGAGCTTTAACGGCTGCAATTTTGAGTGAACCACGAATTCTGTTTACTACCAGAGTAGCAAGCGCTTCGCCGTCAATATCTTCCGCTATGATTAACAAGGGTTTGCCCGTTTGTACAACTTTTTCCAAAACAGGCAACAAGTCTTTCATGCTGGAAATTTTCTTATCGTAGATTAAAATGAACGCATTGTCCATTTCTACTTCCATTTTTTCAGTATTGGTTACGAAATAGGGAGATAAGTAACCGCGATCAAACTGCATGCCTTCAACTACATCAACGGTAGTTTCAGTGCCTTTTGCTTCTTCCACTGTGATTACACCATCTTTACCTACTTTCTCCATTGCCTGAGCAATTAAAGCACCGATAGTTGAATCGTTGTTGGCAGAAATTGAGGCAACTTGTTCAATTTTGCTGTGGTCGTCTCCTACGGATTGACTCATTTCGTTCAATTTTTTTACTGCCGCTTTAACTGCTTTGTCGATACCGCGCTTCAAATCCATTGGATTGGCACCTGCAGCTACGTTTTTCAAACCACCGGTTACGATAGCTTGCGCCAACACGGTAGCTGTTGTAGTTCCATCACCTGCTACATCGGCAGTTTTGGAGGCTACTTCTTTTAACATTTGCGCTCCCATGTTTTCAACGGGATCGAGCAATTCAATTTCTTTCGCAACCGTTACACCGTCTTTGGTGATGTGGGGTGCGCCAAATTTTTTATCGATTACTACGTTTCTTCCTTTTGGGCCTAAGGTAACTTTTACTGCGTTAGCCAAAGCGTCAACGCCGCGCTTTAATCCGTCGCGTGCGGTTAGGTTAAAATCTATCTTCTTTGCCATAATACTTTAAAATTAAATTACTGCTAAAATGTCGCTCTCTCTCATGATGAGATAATCTTTTCCTTCTACATTGATTTCTGTACCGGCATATTTTCCGTAAAGTACAGTGTCACCAACGTTTACTGTAACAGGTTCATCTTTTTTGCCCGGACCTGCAGCAACCACGGTGCCTTTTTGTGGCTTTTCTTTAGCGGTGTCGGGGATGATAATACCAGAAGCAGTTTTCTGTTCTGCCGGAACGGGTTCAATCAGAACGCGATCGGCCAAAGGTTTGATGTTAACTGACATAACTCTATTGAAAATTAGGTTTACTCCTAACTCTCCACAACTATGCCAATCAAAAAAAATGCGCGGATGACTGATTTTTTTTCTGGTTTACAGAATTTTTGTCAGTTAACTGTGTGGTTTTCTGTCAACTTGACAAATTCGTCAATCTTAGCTTGGTGTTCTATGGTGAATTGAATAGCTTTTGTGCCGATATTCTTTCTGTGAATGGGGTCTGAAATCCAAGGCAATAATAATCGGATTAATGCATCAGAATTATTGAAACTAGCAGCAACTCCAGCTTCTATTGCATCGGCGGCTTCGGGGAACTTTAAATGATTTGGGCCAAATAGTACGGGCACGCCGAAGCTTAATGCTTCCGTTATATTGTGCAAACCTTTACCAAAACCACCGCCAATAATTGCTACTTGGGCTGCACTATAGGCCAGCGCTAATTGTCCAATGGTATTCAAGATAATTATCTGGCAGTTTTCAGTGTTGGTTGAATTTGCTAAAGGATTTCTTTGGCCAAAGGGGGGGTGAATTTCGGTGAAAAGTATAGGGGAGAAGGGTGCAAATTGGTGTAGCAGATTGGAGCAGTGGTTTTCAGAAATATCATGGGGCGCAATGAGAATTTTCCAGTTGTTGCTAAAAAAGAGTTGTTGAAATTCGGAATTTGATAAACATTCCAACAAGAATTTTTCTTCTGCTGGCCAGGATGAGCCTAGGATCAGTGTGTTTTGATTTGACATCCATTTCAATAATTCCTGTTCAGGCTCGCTGCGGGTTGATCGTACTGTTGATTGTACTTGTTGGGTGCGGAGTATAGCTCTACTAAACTTCGGGTCTCCAAACCAATGCACGTTGGAAAGTCCATGTTTTTGGGCGATTGCCACCATGGTTTTTTTTATTACACCGATGTACCTAGCGCTGGAAATAGCCGATTTCCAAGAAGAACCCAACGGTTTCCACAGAAACTGATCTTCTCTAAACGAGGTTCCCAGCAGATAGACGGGAATAGCGCGTTGATTAATTTGAGAAAGTAGCTCAAGCCAAAATTCGTATCGAATAATCACAACGCCTACGGGATTAATTGCGTTGAGAAAATTCCGTATTGATGATGATCTATCCCATGGTAGATAGGTTTTTATAAAATTACCCGATGGCAGTTTGGCGTGATTGTATCCGGATGGGGAATAGAATGAAAAAACCACCAAGCGGGCCGAATTTTCCTGAATAATTCCCAACGCCATGGGCAATGCCATTTCGTATTCGCCCAAGGAAGCACAGTGAAATAACCAAGTTTGTTTGTTTGATGTATGTGTTTTTAACCCTTGATAATCAATGGTTGCTCTACCGTAAACCATTTGCTTGGCCTTAGGATTAAACCAAGCCACCAACCGATGCAAGCACACAAATAGTTCAATCGCTATGGGGTAAAGGAACTTCAAGCGTATGGTCTTTACAACAGGTAGTACAGATATATGCGATAAAGGAACACTACGGTAGGAATTAATCGAAGAAATAATCGGATTTGGAATTTTGTACCTTGCTTTTTGAATCTACATTGATAGGAATGACGATGCCAAATTGTGTACCGATGGAAAAGTCTAACTGCGTAGGATCTGGAGCTCTATTTAACCCGAAATCCCAAGATCTAGCCGGAGTGGTAAGGCTTTGCATGCAGTGGATGCCAATGAAAATAGAAATCGCATCGTTATTAAGATATTGATAGCGAATACTTTC
>CANGWH010000070.1 GCA_947457565.1 Flavobacteriales bacterium | reverse complement strand
TATGGATTGAATAATGCCTATCAAATGAATGGATCCAACGCCTCTTTAAATGCATTTGAGAATACTACATTATTGCCGCTTCAAGCCGATGCAATGCCCCAACTAAAACGGCTAGGCAGTGACCACATGGGGGTAGAATCCTCTTGGGGATACAATCTTATCAAAGGAAAAATTAGATTTTTTAGTGGTTTTAGGTACGATAACTACGACTATCGATTCCAAGACCCTACTACCGTAATTCTTCCCAATAGAAAAAATTTCACCAATCAAAATTTTAACCCTACCGTAGATCCAAATCCAGAACAAATTGAAAGTCAGCTATCTACTCATTATGTGGGAGTTCCAATTGCCTTAGGGTTCACCACAAACTTAGACAACTCTAATCTTACAATTCGCGCTGGATTTACTGCGAATTACCTTGTTTACTCCAGCTTTCGTACACGCTTCAAGGATAAATCTAAGAACAAAGTTGTGGATGATTTCAACTTAAATGATTTTATGATAATGCCTACATTACAAATGGAATATGGCGATATTGGTTTATTTATGAGCTATTCTTCAGGGAGTATTTTTAGAACAGGCGAAGCTTTTCCGATGCGATTACTCACACTGGGCCTAAGCTTAAACCTGAGTTAATACAACACCGATTTTACCGCACAAGGCCAAAATTGTTGCTTATCTTTGCAGCGCAATTTTCCATGAGCGAAAGAATTTGGACCCCAATAAAATCCTATTCGGATATTCTATTTGAACAACATGGCGCAATCGCCAAAGTAACCATCAATAGACCCGAAGTTTATAATGCATTCCGTCCTCAGACCATAGTGGATATGCTGGATGCATTTGAAATTTGCCGTGAAAGACAAGACATAGGAGTAGTAATACTTACTGGAATCGGTGATAAAGCATTTTGTAGTGGCGGAGATCAAAACGTTAAAGGAATTGGCGGGTACGTTGATGACAACGGGGTTCCGAGATTGAATGTCTTAGATTTACACAAAAAAATCCGTTCGCTACCAAAACCCGTTATTGCGATGGTTAACGGTTACGCCATCGGAGGAGGCCATGTATTGCATGTGGTATGCGACCTAACCCTTGCATCTGACAATGCGAAATTTGGACAAACCGGCCCCAAGGTTGGTTCGTTTGATGGTGGTTTTGGATCTTCGTATCTCGCAAGACACGTTGGACAGAAAAAAGCCAGAGAAATATGGTTTCTATGCAGACAATATACCGCCGCTGAATGCGAAAAAATGGGATTAGTTAACAAGGTAGTACCCTTGGAAATGCTAGAAGACGAAACCGTAGATTGGTGCAATACCATTTTACAGCGTTCACCCATGGCAATCCGAATGCTAAAACGCGCATTCAATGCAGAGCTTGATGGACAGCATGGCTTGATGGAACTCGCCGGTGACGCTACATTATTATATTATCTAACCGAGGAAGCACAAGAAGGGAAAAAAGCATTTTTAGAAAAACGCCAACCCGATTTTCAACAATTCCCCAAATTCCCTTAATGCTAGCCAAACGGCATTGACAATTTCCATATCCTAATTTCACAGCACGTATATTTGTAAATAATTATTATGAGCCATACCAAAATAAAAGTAGCGAACCCAGTAGTTGAACTGGATGGCGACGAAATGACCCGCATTATTTGGCATTTCATCAAAGACAAATTAATCCTTCCTTATTTGGAATTAGATATTAAGTACTACGACTTAGGAATGGAGCATCGCGATGCTACCAATGACCAAGTTACTGTAGACGCAGCGGAGGCTATAAAGCTATACAATGTTGGTATCAAGTGTGCTACAATCACCCCAGATGAAGCTCGCGTTAAAGAATTCAATCTAAAACAAATGTGGAAGAGTCCTAACGGAACCATCCGAAATATTTTAGATGGAACCGTTTTCCGTGAACCGATTGTTTGCAAAAACGTTCCTCGCTTAGTTCCCAACTGGACAGCCCCCATTTGTATTGGTAGGCATGCCTTTGGCGACCAATACCGCGCCACCGATTTTGTAACCAAAGGAAAAGGTAAACTTACCATCAAATTTGAAGGCGAAGACGGTCAGGTCATCGAACACGAAGTGTATAATTTCAAAGGAGATGGTGTAGCTTTAGCGATGTATAACACAGAAGAAAGTATACGCGGTTTTGCTCGATCTTGTTTTAACACCGCCATTCAAAAGGGATGGCCGCTGTATTTAAGCACTAAAAATACAATCCTTAAAAAATACGATGGTAGATTCAAAGATATCTTCCAAGAAATCTACGAAAACGAATTCAAAGCAACCATGGATGCCAAAGGAATTACCTATGAACATCGCCTAATAGACGACATGGTAGCTTCCGCATTAAAATGGAACGGAAATTTTGTTTGGGCTTGTAAAAACTATGATGGTGATGTTCAATCCGATACCGTTGCCCAAGGATTTGGATCGTTAGGACTTATGACCAGCGTGTTAGTTACCCCAGATGGAAAAACCATGGAAGCCGAAGCGGCACACGGAACGGTTACTCGACATTTCCGCATGCATCAACAAGGCAAGAAAACCTCCACCAACCCAATTGCTTCTATTTTTGCTTGGACCCGTGGTTTGATACACCGAGGAAACTTGGACAATAACCAAGAACTGATTAACTTTTGCAACACCTTGGAACAAGTTTGCGTAGATGTAGTAGAGAGTGGAAAAATGACCAAAGACTTAGCGCTATGTATCTATGGCGATAAAGTAACAGAAAGCCAATATCTATACACCGAAGACTTTTTGGAAGCCATCAATAGCGAACTAAAGAGCCGTTTGACGAAATAAGCGATCTCGAATACACCCCAACAAGGAGCATTTTCCCTCCTAACACAAAGAGGCCCATCTTAATCGATGGGCCTCTTTGTAATAAATACAGGATATAGCAACTGTTAATACAAAGGCTTTATCAACGTATTTCCTGCGGTAGATTGCGATTAACTAAAAAAGTCCTTCATCTTATCAAAGAAAGATTTTTCCTTATCGTTTGGTTTGAAATTCTCGGCATTCAAAAATTTCTCCATCATTGCTTTTTCTTCGGAATTCAGCTTCGTAGGTACAAATACATTTACTACTACTAATTGATCCCCTGTTCCATATCCATTAATCTCTGGGAAACCCTTCCCTTTTAATCGCAGAACTTTCCCTGCTTGAGTACCCGCATCGATTTTAATTCTAACTTTTCCTTCTAAGGTTGGAACTTCAACAGAATCACCCAATGCGGCTTGCGGGAAACTCAACCATAAATTATACAATACATTGTTGCCATCCCGAGTTAAATCCTCATGCTCTATTCCCTCAATCAATACAATTAAGTCCCCAGCAGATCCGCCACCTGGGCCGGCATTACCTTTGCCGTTCATACTCAATTGCATGCCTTCGGCAACACCCCCAGGAATCCGAATAGATGTTTCAACTTCTTGAGAAATCAACCCTTGCTCATTGGCATCCTTGGGTTTACTCTCTACCATCTTACCCAGCCCATTACAAACAGGACATGGACTTGATGTTGCCATCTGCCCTAAAAAGGTATTGGTTACACGTCTAACACTCCCTTGGCCATTGCACTGTTTACAAGTACCGTATTTCACTCCATCCGCCTCAACCATTCTGCGGTACTTAACCTTCTTCTCTACACCGGCTTTCATTTCAGACAATGTGAGTTTTAGCTTGATTCTAATATTTGAACCCACACTTCTCCTAGACCCACCTCGGCCGCCACCACCACCGAAAAACGAACCAAACACGTCCCCATCCCCAAAAATATCTCCAAACTGCGAGAAAATATCATCCATACTGAAACCGCCACCGCCATAGCCTCCGCCACCGCCCATACCAGCATGTCCAAATTGGTCGTAACGCTGCTTTTTCTCAGTATTACTCAATACGTCATACGCTTCCGCAGCTTCTTTAAAATTCTCTTCTGCTTCCTTATCCCCTGGATTCTTATCCGGATGATACTTGATAGCTAACTTACGGTATGCCTTTTTAATTTCGTCCGCAGAAGCACTTCTGCTAACCCCTAATACATCGTAAAAATCTCTTTTACTCATTTATCTATTCCTTAATTGCCAACAACAACTTTGGCGAAACGTATAATTTTATCGTGCAACATATATCCTTTCTCCACTTCATCAATAACTTTCCCTTTCATTTCTTCCGATGGAGCCGCAAATTGCGTTATTGCTTCGTGCTTTTCAACATCGAAAACCTCCCCAATACTCGTTACCGATTGCAATCCTGATTTTTGCAAAATACCCATCAATTTATTGTATATCAATAAGATACCTTCTTTAGCTGCTGTTGCATTTTCGGCCGAATTGTCCATTGCTTTCAATGCTCTTTCAAAATCATCCACCACAGGCAACAAGCTTACAATCAAATCTTTAGAAGCAGTTTGCATCCATTCCAATCGATCTTTAGCTGTCCGCTTTCGGAAATTATCAAACTCACTGTATAATCGCAAATACTTATCTTTCTCATCCTGCACTAATTGCGAAATATCCGAGGTCATTGTGTCACCACTTTTATTTGATTCTTCGGTTGATTCGGAAACATTGTCAGCACCGCCATCCAATGATTCCGTAATATTATCGACATTTTTATCGAGGTCTTCTTTTTTCAACTCGTCATTTTCATGCCCTGTATGCGTATTTTCTATGTTCATGTGTGATTTTTTTAAACCAATGCTCGGCTAAATGTTCAACTTTTTTGCCAAAAATCCCTTTAAGACAAACTGTCAGAAACAACTTTGCATTTGAATTGTATGTTTTTTGTCATAACTTCCGCAAATAATCATGTTCACAGGCATCATCGAAACCATCGCAGTCGTCTTGGAAATTCGCTCCAGCCAGACCAATATACACTTTCACATATCCTGTCCATTTATTTCGGAGATATCCATAGACCAAAGTATATCTCACAATGGAATATGTTTAACCGTAACCGAAAAGTCTGATGAGGGCTATTGGGTTACAGCGATTGCAGAAACACTGCATCGAACCAATTTAGGGCAGCTTAAAGTGGGCGACCCTGTAAACATCGAACGCTGCTTACCTGTAACAGGACGATTTGATGGGCATTATGTTCAAGGGCATGTTGACTGTATTGGAATCATCGATGAAATACACGACGTTGACGGGTCCTATTTAATCTTTATTCAACACGATAAAGAAACGGGCATAACCGTAAACAAAGGAAGCGTCGCGGTCAATGGAATTAGCTTAACGGTAGTAGATTCTTTCCCCGATGCATTTTCTGTTGCCATTATCCCATACACTTGGGAGCACACCAACCTAAAGCACTTGGAAGAAGGCGATCAAGTGAATATTGAATTTGATATATTTGGTAAATACGTCCAAAAATATCAATCTATGAACTTGTAATTCAACACTCGGTGCATCTTAGGTTTAAAATTCCTAATTAATCCTTCCGCCATAAGGAAGTTTGCATTACACATAAATGCAACATATTCAATAATTTAACCTCTTATTTGAACGCATTCCAAATACATATACGGAATCACTAACAATCATTAGTTTTAGGGTAAAAAAGCGTATTTTTGCTCCCAACTAACAGACAATTTAATCAATTATGAATTTGTTCTCGTTTCTCTTTTCTTCCAGCCTTGGCAGAAAGCTTATTATGTCGCTTACCGGAATCTTTTTAATCACTTTCCTGGTAGTACATTGTGGAATTAACGCATTAATTTACATGAATGACGGTGGTGAAACCTTTAATCTTGCTGCAGAATTCATGGGACATACTTGGTACATACGTGCCATGGAAATTGGACTTTTTGTTGGTTTGATTCTCCACGTTGTACAAGGTTTGTATTTAGCTTCTACTAATGCCAATCGCAGACCTCAAAATTACGCTGTAAACAGCGCTTCCGCCAACAGCACTTGGTACAGCCGCAGTATGGGGTTACTTGGAACCATAATATTGTTATTCCTGGTAGTTCATCTTCGTCATTTTTGGGTAGAAGCAAGATTCTTACATAGCATCAACGACAAAAACACCATGTTTACCGTGATGGTTGCCGTTTTCCAAAACCCAATGGCCGTTGTTATTTATGTTTTGGGATGTTTAAGTCTATCGTATCACTTACTACACGGATTCCAAAGCGCCTTCCAAACCTTAGGGATTAATCACAAATCATACACCCCTATTATCCAAACTGTGGGTACTTGGTTTTCAATCATAATTCCTTTCTTATTCGCTAGCATGCCCGTAACAATCTTTTTGGGCTTAATTAAATAATTTGAATACCTATGAAACTCGATGCTAAAATTCCTCAGGGCCCCGTATCAGAAAAATGGAACAGCTATAAAAGTTCTGTACCTTTGGTTAACCCTGCCAACAAAAGAAACCTCGAAATAATTGTAGTAGGTACCGGCTTGGCTGGATCCAGTGCTGCCTCAACCCTAGCAGAACTTGGCTATAAAGTTAAAGCGTTCTGTTTTCAAGACAGCCCACGACGTGCTCACTCTATTGCTGCACAAGGGGGTATCAATGCTGCTAAAAATTATCAAAATGATGGAGACTCCGTGCACCGTCTATTTTACGACACCATCAAAGGGGGTGACTTCCGCGCTCGTGAAGGCAATGTACATCGATTAGCCGAAGTTTCCGTAAATATTATTGACCAATGCGTAGCTGCCGGTGTTCCTTTTGCGCGCGAATACGGTGGAACTCTTAGTAACCGTTCTTTCGGCGGAACCCAAGTACAACGTACGTTCTACGCTGCAGGTCAAACAGGACAGCAATTATTACTAGGCGCCTATAGCGGACTTGAACGCCAAGTTGGGCTTGGTAACGTTAAGATGTATAGCCGCCATGAAATGATTGAATTGGTAATCATTGACGGCAAAGCACGCGGAATAATCGCCCGTAACTTGGTAACCGGTAAATTGGAAAGACATTTCGGTCACGCAGTTCTTTTGTGCACCGGTGGTTATGGCAACGTATTCTATCTTTCTACCAATGCCATGGGATCAAATGTAACCGCAGCTTGGAAAGCCCATAGACAAGGTGCCTATTTTGGCAACCCTTGCTTTACTCAAATTCACCCAACCTGTATCCCCGTTTCGGGTCATTACCAAAGTAAATTAACCTTGATGAGTGAATCCTTAAGAAACGATGGTAGAATTTGGGTTCCAAAAAAACAAGGTGACGATAGACACCCCAACGATATACCCGAAGAAGAAAGAGATTATTACCTCGAACGCAGATACCCTGCTTTCGGCAATCTTGTTCCTCGAGATATAGCATCAAGAGCCGCCAAAGAACGTTGCGATGCAGGCTATGGCGTAGGTAGCAGCAAAATGGCGGTTTACCTAGACTTTAGATACAATATGGTGAACAAATACGGAAGAGCCGAAGCATCGAAACGTGGCATCGAAAATCCTTCCGAAGACATTTTGGTAGCCCTTGGAAAAGAAGTGGTTAAAGAACAGTATGGCAACTTGTTTGATATGTATAAACAAATTACAGACGAGGATCCATACGAAGCACCAATGCGCATTTATCCGGCCGTTCACTATACCATGGGTGGCTTGTGGGTAGACTACGAATTACAAACTACCGTACCTGGCTTGTATGCATTGGGAGAAGCCAACTTCTCTGACCACGGAGCCAATCGTCTGGGAGCTTCTGCGTTGATGCAAGGACTCGCCGATGGTTACTTCGTAATACCCTATACTATTGGTAATTACCTAAGTAAAGAGATTCATACCAAACCCATCACCACCGATCACGAAGCGTTTGTTGCAGCAGAAAAAATTGCCAACGATCGAATTCAGCAATTGATGAATATCAACGGTAAGCGATCAGCAGAAAGCTACCACAGAGAATTAGGGTTAATCATGTGGGATAAGTGCGGTATGGCAAGAAACGAAGCCGGTTTAAAACAAGCAATTTCTGAAATTCGTGCCCTACGTGAAGACTTCTACAAAAATGTTCGAGTACCTGGCAAAGTGGAAGAGTTCAACCCAGAATTAGACAAAGCAGGTCGTGTGGCCGACTTCCTAGAATTGGGCGAGTTGATGTGTATCGATGCACTTGATCGAAACGAAAGTTGTGGTGGACACTTCCGCGAGGAATATCAAACAGAAGAAGGGGAAGCAATGCGCGATGACGACAAATACGCTTATGTTTCTGCCTGGGAATATAAAGGTTCCGATTGGCAGCTGCACAAAGAAGAATTAAATTACGAAAACATCAAAGTTCAACAACGTTCTTACAAATAATACAACCATGAATCACGACATGAATATCACGCTCAAAGTTTGGAGACAGGAAAATACCAATGCCTCTGGACGATTTGAAGAGCATAAGGTAGTTGCCAATCCGGACATGAGTTTCTTGGAAATGTTCGATGTTCTAAATGAACAATTGATTGAAACAGGCAAGGAGCCGATTGCGTTTGACCATGATTGCCGCGAAGGAATTTGTGGTATGTGTTCCATGGTAATTAATGGCAGACCGCACGGTCCTAAAAGAGGAGTTACCACCTGTCAGCTGCACATGCGTAGCTTCAAGGATGGTGACACCATTACCGTTGAGCCTTGGAGAGCAAACGCATTCCCAGTAATTAAGGACTTAAGCGTAAACCGAGGGGCATTTGATAGAATCATTTCCGCAGGCGGATTCGTTTCAGTTAATACCGGAAACGCAGTAGACGCCAACGCTATTTTAATCCCTAAAGAAGTTGCAGACGAAGCATTTGAAGCTGCCACCTGTATAGGCTGCGGAGCTTGTGTAAGTGCGTGTAAAAATGCCAGCGCTATGCTCTTTGTTGGTGCCAAAGTTACTCAATTAGCTAAATTACCTCAAGGTCAACCCGAACGTGAAACACGCGTAGTTGCCATGGTTAACCAAATGGATGCCGAAGGATTTGGAGCTTGTACCAATACCGGTGCTTGTTCCGCAGAATGTCCTAAACAAATTCCATTGAGCGTAATTGCTAATCTAAATAAAGAGTATTACCGCGCTAAAATGAACGGTAAATAATTCAATTAGAGAATACTCAATATTCACAATTTGTAAAAGCGAATTTTCCTCGGAAAGTTCGCTTTTTTTATGCGATAAAATGTTTCTTAAAAAAGTTAATTCTCAATAGGAACACAAAGTCCCACTTGTAACCCAAACAAGGGCGACCAATACGTTTGAGCCCCTTTCGCATTGGGCAACAGGGGTATCATCACGCGTGGACTAAATGCTATCCGCATACCCACAGACAATTCGTATTCCAATCGACCAGACAACGTAAAAAACGCATTCCCTTTCAAACTACTTGCCTGAGTAATTACCACGCCTGTATCTACCGTAGTACCGTATACATCCTCCCTAACAATCCCATTCCCTTCAGGCAAAAGGAAACCAATGGTATTGATTTTCAACCCATGATTCAGAAGCAATGCAGGCATTACACCGGCTTGCATCCAAACCGACCCCTGCTTAATTTGAAAACCACTACCATCCAACCGTTTATCCCAAGCAATTAAACCAGTCAAATACGTAGACCTAAATTCGTAGTGCACTTCCATATCGCCGGCTACCACTTGATTATCGTACACCTCCAAGGTAGGATGTATCTGATAGCCAAACATAGTACCCGTCTTCACCCTATCGAACCCGGTAGTAACTAAACCAGCACCTACCGTTAAACCAGAATATTTTTTCTTTCGATTTTGATATGTAACAAAAAAATTAAGCGATTGCAACGCTTTATCCGATTGCTTAAACGAATCGGAAAGCCCATCCATCGTATATCCTGCTGTTGCATCGGGCTTATAATCCGAGATGATTCTTCCGCTCAGCGAAGGCATGGCGCTAACTTCTAGAACATTATTCCAACGCTTGGGAGTCTGGCCCTGTTGGGCATTTAACAATAAAACAGAAAAGCTACTTACAACGATGCAGATAAAGGAACGCATGGAACAAATTTAATGCGCAACCATCGGTATTCCCGTATCGCTATTGTCAAACTTCATGATTCGAATGTGGTGATAAAAACGCCACGTACCCAAAATTGCGGCTACAAACAACCCAATGGTAAATCCTAACCACACCCCATAAACCTCCCAACCCATGCTAACACCCAGCACATAACTCAAGGGAAGACTGATAACCCAATAGCTTAAAATAGATAACCCGGACGACCAATTTACATCCTTTACTCCACGCAACATATTCATGGCACCGGCCTGTATCCCATCGGCAACCTGAAAAGCTGCTGCTAATAGAAAGAGTGGTAAAATTATCGGCATAACACCATCGGATAATTTATATAGTCCGGCGATTTGTTGATTAAATACTACAAATATTACCATATTCACTACTTCAAAAACGGCAATCACCAAGAATACCGCATGGGCTGTATGCCTAATCTTAACCCTATCCTCTTCCCCATAGGCATTACCTACCAAAATCGCACCAGCCATAGCTATACCACTAACAATCATGTACGCCACCGATGCAACATTAAGAGCCACAGCATGAGCCGCCAACTGTTTAGAATCGAACCAGCCAATCATCACTCCCGACAAACCGAAACATGCCCATTCCGCGAAAGTCTGCAGAGCAACAGGAATACCCAATTTCCAAATTTGGGGCAATTCTGTACTTATTTGTTTCCAACTTGGCATTGTTGTTGGAACATACTTACGCATTAGCCGAGAATACCGAATATACCAAAGCCCCGATAATGCCATAAGTATGCGAGAAACCAAGGTAGCATAGGCGGCTCCGTTTAATCCCATCGCCTCAAAGCCCCAGTGACCATAAATCCGCAAATAATTCAACAATACATTCAATAACAATCCCCCTGTGGATATTACTACGGCCACCTTCGTATGCCCCAGCCCATCAGTAAACTGTCGGGTTACCACATTGATCAACAATGGGAATATACTAAACGATATAATATTTAAAAATCCAGGAGCCAATTCGTTCACTCGACCCTTTTGATTTAGCCAATGAAAATTATGCACCAACAACTGCATCACAGAAAATTGAGCAATAAACAAAATTACTGCAATTACTAAACCTGCTCGATAGGTAATGAAGCCATCGCTGGCCTTCCCCTGCCCAACCTTAATACTCACCAACGTTGAAATGGCAAACAAAACTCCAAACGTTAAACCGCAAGCCATAAAAAATATATTATTTGCCTGATTAGCACTGGCCAAAAAATC
>CANGWH010000069.1 GCA_947457565.1 Flavobacteriales bacterium | reverse complement strand
TCCGAATAATTCTTGGAACCCGAGCGCAAATCCCCAAAATTACTTTGGGTAGCCGATACCATCAGTCCCCATTTGGGCATTTGCAATCGGAAACCGGCATTGGAAATCGATGAAATAGAGGCCGATTGGTATCTCACGCCAGCATAGGGCAACAATTGCTTTTTCCCGGTTGTGGGTGTTTTCGTTTTAAAATACAAGACACCCCCCATGGCATCGGAACCAAACAAGGTAGAACCCGACCCAAAGTTCACCTCCATTCTATCCAAAATTTGCGGATCGATGGTAATAATATCTTGCAAATGGCCCGCCCGATAGGTAGCATTATTCATTCGAACTCCGTCTACCACTAGCAAAACTCTGGATGCTTCAAACCCACGTAATACAGGAGAGCTACCACCCATCTGACTTTTCTGAACAAAAACCTGTCCGGTATTAATCAAGGCATCCCCTAAGGTTGCCGGCTGCAATTCGGATAACTTTTTGGCACTCACAACCTCAATTTGTCTGGGTGAATATTTCCTTTTTTGGTCGAAGCGCTGCGCGGAAACCAAGACCTCATCCATTTCTTCGGTTTCGGAGGTATCGGTAGTACCGGTTTGGTATAATCCCATTTTTACTACAGGATTATCGTAGCAATAATTCAAGGAAAATGCTATGTCAACATTGGACATTGCAACTGAGGGATCCGCGAACGATTCACGAGATCCGAAACTATATATGTATTGCGTGGTTAGGCTCATCAAGCTCACCATCGCTGCGAATTTTGTAATTTTCATAATAAAACAATGAGAAAATAGAGGTATAAACAATTGCCGGGTTGGTGATAAATTCACTATTCCACAGCTATATCATAAGAGTCGTAGTGGCGAACCATCATCGATATTCACCCTGAAAACCATGAATTGGTTAATCGCTTTTAGGCTCTATTTTCCGGCGGTTGAAAAACGGAGTTAATCAGAAGCTGATTAAATCGTATTTCGTAGAATGGGAAGTCGAAAGAAAGTTCCAACACGGGAAACACAGCAGACAAGGGCTCCACGAATTGCCAGTTTTTATTATAGGGATTATACTTTTTGGCCGATGGATGCATAGGCACCGAATGTTCAGCGCGCATGGCCTGTTCCGCCAATTTTTCAATCTTATCATTAAGCGCAATTACAATCCATCCTCCGGGTGTTGGTGAGATCCGTATAGCATCGTATTTATTTCCATTTAGCCAAAATTCCCCACCCGGTTCTGGTTCATCAAATTGTTTTTCATCCAAGAACAAAGGCTCCAAATCCTGCGTATCCATTTGATTGAAAATGCATTGCTTGGTTACGTGGCGCTGATATTTTATACCAATAAGCTGAAACACCCCCAACATTGGAATTACCGCAATAAGCAATATCGAAGTGATCCGACATAACCAATTGGGGATATTTGGGGGTATTTTTTGCATTTATCGCAACAAATTTAGCAATTAGAAATATGTTGTCTAATTTTCCCTCAATTTAAAACAGAATTATGTCAAAATTATCTATTTATGCATTAATAGTTCTTGGATTTACTGCATTTCTAAGTTCTTGCCAAATTGAAAAACAATACCACAGCGGAGGTTTTAAAATACATGGGCCTCAATGGGGAATTTCAGCCAATGAATCCACTAAAGCTCCACCACAACATGAGCCCAGTAAATCAAACACCCTGCAAAAGACAAAAGAAAGTAGGGGAATAACAACGTATACAACGAGTAAAAAATCAAACGGTCAGGTAATGAAATCTAGTAACGAGGCCGATATTGAAAACGCTAAAAACTCACTAAATAGTAAAGGATTTTTACTGCTCAACTGCGGTAATAATCTCCATAAATCCAACCGTTTTTTCCCTCCGGATACGGTAGTAATCTACGATACTGTTTTTGAAGAAGATGTATTGATCGTTCCTAATTCTATCAAGACACAATCCGATTCACTTTTATTGAAATCAAAAGAAATAAGAAAGAAAAGTTATTTACCACTATTTGGAGCTTATTTATTACTTACCTCCGGAAGTACAGGTGTTTTCTTGGCTGCAATCATTGCCTTATTTTCCATGGGTAATGAATATACGATTGCTTTACTATTATTAGGAGCTTCTATCTTGGCACTGTTATTAGGAGTACTCTTACTGGTAAAGGGTTCTAAATTAGACGTACAAGCCAGAATGATGGCAAGAAAATCAAAAGAGTTATTAAAACCATACGAGCAAGCAAAGCCCGCGAAGAAACCAATGAAAAAGTCATCAAAAAAAATACTTTATATTATTCTCGGGGCATATCTGTTATTGCGAATAGGTTTAGTAATATCGGGCTCGTTGTAATATATCCGAGGAATTTGCGCAATTTTGCGGTATGCAAGCAGTGTACGTTGTTGACATAGTAAGAACCCCGGTAGGGAAATTTGGCGGAAGTTTGGCAGGTATTCGTCCCGATGATTTAGCCGCCCATGCAATAAAGCAATTGCTAGAAAGAAATCCGAATCTCCCCATAGAAGCTATCAGTGAAGTGATTTTAGGGGCGGCCAACCAAGCGGGAGAGGACAACCGAAATGTAGCACGCATGGCTAGCTTGTTGGCCGGATTACCTGTAGAAATACCCGGATATACAGTAAATAGATTGTGTGCATCCGGCTTGCAAAGTATCATGAATGGCACCATGGCCATTGCTTCCGGAATGGCAGATATTATTATTGCTGGAGGTACAGAGAGCATGACCCGCGCACCCTTTGTGATGGCCAAAGCGGCCAGTGCGTGGGAACGAAGTTCAGAAATTTATGATACAACCATCGGCTGGCGTTTTACCAATAAAACCTTAGCCAAGATGTATCACCCCTACAGCATGGGTGAAACTGCAGAAAATGTGGCTACACAATTCAACATCAGTCGAGAAGACCAAGATTTATTTGCCTACGAGACTCAACTAAATTGGCAAAACGCCAACGCAGCCGGATTGTTCAAAGACGAAATCGTATCGGTACCTATTCCACAAAAGAAGGGCGACCCAATCCAATTCTCTACTGATGAACATCCGAGATTATCAACCACGGAGGTGCTAGCAACGTTAAAACCAGCATTTAGAGACGGTGGTAGTGTTACAGCCGGAAATTCTTCGGGCATCAATGACGGCGCGGCCGTTTGCATGTTGGTTTCTGAGCAAAAACTAAAAGAATTAAACCTTACCCCAATGGCCCGTATTGCGGGCATGGGCGCTGCTGGTGTTGATCCTGCTATCATGGGTATTGGCCCTGTTCCCGCCACGCGGAAAGCACTTAAACACGCGGGCATAAGTATAAACGATCTTAACATTGCCGAATTAAACGAAGCATTCGCATCGCAAGTAATAGCCAGTATGCGCGAATTGAATATTGCCAGAGAAATTGTGAATCCTCAAGGAGGCAGTATTGCCATCGGACATCCGTTAGGCGCTTCAGGAACTCGTATATCTGCTACCTTATTGCATCAAATGAAACGAAATGCTACACTAAAATATGGTTTAGCCACTATGTGTATTGGTGTGGGCCAAGGCTGCGCCATTATTTACGAGAATTGCCAATAGTAAATTGAACTAATTCCAGATCTTTCGCTGGGGTTAAATTATTATACTACCCTAAAGCCAGCAAACTCCGAACATATTACCTATGAATTCAGCAATCAGTATAACCCGATACCGCTTGGATATGCAGTACAAGGGCACCAACTACTGCGGATGGCAAATTCAACCCAATGGGTTAACGGTTCAACAAGTATTACAAGAAAAATTGTCTCAATTATGCAATCAATCCGTAGAGGTGGTTGGTTGTGGAAGAACCGATAGTGGTGTTCATGCATCCTATTTTGTGGCGCATTTTGATTTTCAAGGAAACGTGCCGGTAGATTTACCCTACAGAATAAACAAAATGCTTCCCGTGGATATCGCAGTGTTTAGCTGTAACCCTGTGGATTCTGGATTTCATGCTCGATTCGACGCTACCAAACGCACCTATCAATACCATATACATTTTCAGAAAAATGTATTTAAGGAATCAACTTCCTGGTGGAATCCAATGCTGGTTGAGTTAGATATTGAATTAACCAACCGTGCTGCCTCAAGCATGGTAGGAATCCATCCGTTTTCTGCATTTTGTAAAGGGGAAATCCCCAACAACAACCCTCTTTGCGAAGTATTTAGTTCGCAGTGGCTGAAAACAGAAGAAGGACTGATGTTTGAAATTTCCGCTAATCGTTTTTTACGAAATATGGTAAGAGCTACCGTAGGCACGCTTATCGATGTTGGAACGAAAAAAATATCGATGCAAGCATTTGAATCCTTACTCCACGGTGGACAGCGAAGCGATGCCGGAAATTCCGTGCCCGCATGCGGACTCTTCCTTACCGGCATCAACTATTAATTCTATTCTTCTTCGTAATCCGATAATTTGCGCAAGAATCGCTCCACCTGTTTTTCGGTAGCCATACGCATATAAAAGTTATCGGCTTTCAATTTCGATGATGTTTTAGCAAAAATCTGCGTCAACTCTTCGTCTGTTGAATACAAGGAAACCGTTGTTTTGGTAAGTTGCATGTACAACGATTCATTATTGCCAAGATCGAAATAAATATACATATTATCCCCACTGCGTTTGTGCTCCAACAGCATTGTAGCTTTCACCCCCTTATTTACTGGAGTTCCACTAACGGAAGCAATACTAACCACATCGGTGCAGTACATACCTCGCAATTTCCCTTCCCACCGGAAGGAAGCATCGGTCATTACAAACATGTAATTGGCTTCATCTTTTCCGCGGAACTGTCCGTCCTTCATCAGGGACTCCAATGCATTCTTGTACGATTTATCGCTTTCCATCATTTCTCCCAAAGCTTCACGGAAGAAATTATTATTTACACTCACAGACGGAGTACTGCTTTCCGAAATCAGTTTGGTCATTCGTTTTACATATTCGTCCGGCAATGGGAAATTCAACATCATCGCCATGTTAAAGGTAAATGCCGAATCTTTAACGGCTAAATCCGCAGTACCTGCATTTTTAAATTGAATATTGGGCGATTCCAAACCAAAATCCAAGGGCCCTTCTGCATGAATAGAATGGTCTTTTTCACAGAATTGGATGTAGCTGCCTTTCAAGGATCCCCCGCGCAATCGAGCTGCGTTACCCGCCATGAAACTTTCGGTGGTATGATCGTAGTACAAAATACCGGTATCGTTGGTACAATCATCGTCCGAATACCTCCGCTTCCATGAATACATCAACGGATAAACGTGGCTAGAATCGTTGGCCACAAACAGACCCACGTACTGTTTTTTATTGTCGTAATCCCTGGGGTCATTCATCGGAATTACCACATCCTTGGGATCTACCCTACCATCAAACCGAATCCAAGCGGAAGGCAGAATATTTTTAAAGGTATGCAATGGCTTTACGTAACCGGTAAACCGAATTAAAGGCTCCGTACTTTCAATTTGCCCGAAACCCTTGTATCCTATTTTCGTATCCAAGGTAAACCCTTGCTCTTCCTGGATTTTACCAATACCTTCGATATGTTTTTCTCTATTTACAATCACACTATCCAAGAAAAACTCCTGACGAATCCCTTTCAAATTCACGTATTGATAATATCCGCTTCCCCTCACCTTGTTCATTCCGTAAATCTTCAATCGGGTTTTATAAATTTCGTGGAACTTATCATCCGCATTGGCAATGATTTTAGCACTATCTACGATATCAATGTCCGCATTCTGTCTTATTGTTAACTTACCATCTTTTAAGAACAATCGAGAATCAGCTATATCAATATACGGAATTTGTTGAACCTTCAATGTGTAATCTACCAAGTTATAATCGGCCCGTTTTGCCTCAAAGCTTAACCCTTCTTGCAGCGGATTGGTGCTAACAAACATCGGAGTTTCGCTGCCCAATGTAGGTCCAACTTTAGCTGTGATAATTTTCTTATCCATATCCCAACGGTAGTCACTGAGGTTAGTTTGGAAATTATTATACGCAAACTGGGTCATTTGATCCGCGCTATTGGTAGAAAAGGTACCTACCCGTTTCGAGAAATCCATGGTACCGTTAATATTGGTAGTATTAAAGGCTACTTTCGCAGAATCTGCGGCAAAAATCTTCAAACTGGCCACTTGAGCCATCGCTTTCTGCGTAGCAAACACCATCTCTTTGGAGGAGAATTGTGCCAAATCCCAAGCCAGCATACCATCGCCTTTTATGTTTAATGGCGATTGGGTTAAACTACCCGTAAAATCGTACCCCTGTTTAAATATGTCGATAGGCTTCTTCCCACTACTCACTGTATACTTA
Organism: Flavobacteriales bacterium; assembly: GCA_947457565.1. Taxonomy (GTDB): domain Bacteria; phylum Bacteroidota; class Bacteroidia; order NS11-12g; family UBA955; genus JAGKXC01. Next base: position 4,954 of record CANGWH010000069.1, on the reverse strand, counting down.
TCCTCGTAAGGCCGCCAGTCTAAAGCCACATTTACGCCATGCACTTCGGGATACTTAGGACTCTCAGGAATGTCATAGGTATTCAACTCTCCTTTGGTTTGGTTAGGCAACAACAACACCCTACTAAACGTACTTTTACCCCCTTGGTAAGCAATGTCGCCCGATTCTCCATAAAATCCTTCCTCACTCAAATTCATCGTCATGTTACCAACCGCTTTCCCGCGATACATGGGGTATCCACCCGGGGGTGTGGGCTTAATAAATCCAAGCGAATAATCCTTTTGGATGTAAACGTGATGCCTAAACTCTGGAAAAATTCCCGCCGATAAGAAATTCCCATCGAAGCGCAAACCCGCAATGGTAAAGTTATCCAAACTATCAATGGTAAACGGATCCATCACAAATTTGAACTTATCTGCGGTGTAAGCACCGCCATGAATATGCGATTTATCGTACAATACCTCCGAACCCTTATCCGAGACGAAAATGGGATATTCCGGATAATCCTTAATCCCCGATTTATTGTTGGGCTTATCGATATATAACGTACCCGAAGTATTCCTCAATACCGATTTAATCTTAACCAACCTGCGGCCCGTGCTGTCTGGAAAATACATTTGAATTGAGTCTACGTTGGTAAACTGAATTTTAAACTGACTGTAATCAAAATTAAACTTCTTTCCAAAAAAGTCGAATCGTCCCGCCCGTACCTGACCTCCAAATCGAATATTTCGATTTTTAAGCATGGTTACTTTTTGATCGGTAGGCGCTACAATTACGTTTTGGGAATCGGAAAAGAAAAACCGATTAACCCCTTCTAAATCAAGTTCATAACTCAATAAATTCAAGGTAGCGTTGGGCTTTTTACCAATCACCGACGCCAATCGAATCACGTCATAATCCCTTGTTTTTTGGTGCGCTTGTACATGTCGCCATAACTTAGGCAAAATGGTTGCACTATCCTTGGCTTGATCATACACAATATACCCTTGATCATGCAATTCAATGAACGGCGTAATCAAATACTCTTTTTGAGATCCTATGAATTGAGCATAGTCGTTGATATTGAATTTAATGCGCTCCGAAGATTTAAAATTGGCTCGTTGGGCTTTTTTACGCTCTTGCAACTCTTTGATCTTCTGATCCATAAGCACTTTGTCCGATGGACTTTTGCTGGTCATTAATTTCTTAATATCCCGCTGCAATTTATCGGCCACAGGATCGGGCGGCATTCGATTGTAATAAGCATAAATATTCTCAATTGGATTGGAGGCAAGCATCCCCTGCATACGCAGGTACAAGATATCCTTAAAAAACTCGTCCGACGAGAATCGGGCTTCCTGATCGTTGTTGATGTTATCCAAATCCATAAATGGCTCCTTCACTTTCCAACGTATTTGCTGCACATCGAAGGTAATTTTATGATAATCATCGCGGAACGGCACCCGCATTAACCCCTGCTCCCCTCGTTCTATCAACAATAAATTCTTATCGAAATAGAAACTCGACTTAACATTGGGGTGATAAATCACATTGCCGCTGTCTAAATACACGAAAAATTCACAGTTTAAGGAGCCCGCCAAACCATCCACAATTTTGAACGATGGGCTTCGCAAGGTTACTTGTTTTTTTCCTTTATAAAACACATCAATATTGGAAGGACTTCCATCGGCAGTAGCGGTTGTTATTGACTTACCCTGCATAGAAAAACCACCTACAAAGAAGCTCTCATCACCCACAATTCCTCGAATACTTAGGCTATTACTGAAGGAGTTAAAAACCGGGAATCCCGAATTTTTTACCCGATTGGAATCGGGATCAGTACTTAACTTATCCCTAAATCGACCTACAATAGGCTCTTTAAAAAATCGGGGATAATTAAGCAGTACCGTATCTACGCTGTACGAGTTCTGATCAATCGCAATTTGGTATTTTCCGAAGCTCACCCAAGCAGTTTCATCGCCCAAAACCCGCTCAAAACCGGCTTTCCCCGAAGTCCCCTTCCACATTTTCTTTGCCGGATAATAGGTACCCGAGGTGGCTTTCACCTCCATTTTATCGGTAACACCTTTGCAGGTAAGGGTAACGTTATTGAAGGTAAAAACAATTTCACCTTTGTACGACATATCAAAATCCAAGGTATCTACGCTGTAGATGGAAGATCCGCCTTGGTATAAAATTTTCTTTGAAAACAGCACTGCAGTGGTTTGCAGAAAATCTAAGTATTCTTTGTTTTGATCACCAATCAGCGACTGCGTAATTTTCTGCCATTGAACCAGTACTTTATCGGGCATTTTATTCTCCAAGAATGCCGCTACTGTAGTAATAAACAATTCGAAATGGGGCTGAACACTCATTTTCTCCAACAACATTTGGTTGGATATATCTACAATAAACTTTTGTTGGCTGGGTGAGAATTTTCCCAGTTCCCAGTTTTCTTTAAAAATCCCAAAATTGCGATTTAAGTTTTTATCGTTTGCCTTTTTTATAAACGATTCAAACTCCACAATAAATTGGGCGGGCACTGGGCTAAACTGTCCGCTTTGGGCAAATACCCTTAGCGAAAAACCCAAAAACAATAAAAGTATTAGTCCTTTCCTCATAGAAATTTCAAAGCAGTGAAACAAATAACGCACCAAGTGCGTGAAATATTGAACCAATTAGCGCATTGCCTTAACAATATCGATAAAATCGCGTGCTTTCAAGGCGGCACCCCCAATCAACCCACCGTCAATATCGGGTTGCATGAAAATGGAGGTTGCATTTTCCGGCTTCACACTACCTCCATACAAAATAGATGTTTGGTCTGCGATTTCTGCGGTATATTGAGCAGCAACGAGTTTACGGATATAGGCATGGATTTCTTGTGCTTGCTCAGGAGAAGCGGTTAAACCGGTGCCAATAGCCCAGACAGGTTCATAGGCAATCACCACATGCGAAAATTCTTTTCTATCCAACCCAAATAACCCTTGAGATACTTGCTCTTCAATAACCCGGAAATATTGTTTGCTTTCGCGCTGCTCCAAGGTTTCTCCAACACAAAACATAACCGTAAGGCCATGTCGAATTACCGACTTTGCTTTTGCCGCTAATACCGTATTGGTTTCCCCGAAATATTGTCTGCGTTCGCTATGACCAATGATGGCATATTGCACGCCAATGGATTTTAACATAGGCACGGATATTTCACCAGTGAATGCCCCATGGTCTTCGTAGTGCGCATTTTGTGCACTGATGGAAATCTCAGTACCTTCTACCAGACGCACTGCCGATGGCAAGGATAAGAAGGTAGGCGCAATTACCACTTTGCCTTGTCCGCGGTACTCATCGCGAACCAACCCTCTAATTTCTGTTATCAACGCCTGGCTTTCCTCCAGGGTTTTATGCATTTTCCAATTTCCAGCTACAATTTTCTGCCTCATACGTAACTACAAAAGAACAATCAAAACATCGGCAATACAAGCCAAGATATCAACGGACTGTCAACCAAAATGTTTACCGATTAAGGCGATTCCACCTTAATTATAGTAGTTAATTCTACCTTAAAATACGCAAAATAATAAACCATTACGATGCAGGCAATCCGCTCATTGCCACCTCTACCCACTGCAGCGCTAATTGCAATTGTTGCTCCCGATCTAGCTCGGAATTATCCAGTACACGATAATCCTTGGTTAAGGTTAACGGCGAATCCTCTCGGGAAGAATCGATGGCATCGCGGTGGCTCAAATTGGCCAAAACTTCCAACTCTGATATAGAATCCCCATTGGCTTGTAATTCATTCCAACGTCTTTGAGCACGAATTTCGGGCCTTGCCGTCATGAAAATCTTCAACTCGGCATCGGGGAAAACTACCGTTCCAATATCTCTTCCATCCATCACAACACCTTTGTTTTCACCAATTTTTTGCTGCATTGCCACCAATTTTTTCCGTACTGGCGATAAAGCAGCTACTTCGCTTACACGCTCTGCAACCCGCATTTCTCTTATGGCACCTTCTACCGAAACCCCGTTTAACACTACCTCTTGCCCACCATCGGCCGTAACCAAAAAATCAATGGATATAGATGCAAGTGCAGCCTCTACAGCCTTGGGAGAAGCCAGATCTACCGCGTTATTTATAAAATACAGCGTAACACTGCGATACATCGCACCGGTATCAATAAACCTATACCCTAACAATTTCGCCAACGATTTCGCTAATGTACCTTTTCCGCAGCTGCTGTAACCGTCAATGGCGATATTGATTTTTACCGAATTATTTTCTAACAAACCGATTTGTATTTAAGATTAATGTAAAAACATTGGAATTGTACCCTGGGAAATACGAGGCCGAGGAATAAGTAACATCACACCGCAAAAACCTAAATTTCACACCCCAGCCAAAACCCGCTGTTCCGCGGAAATAATCGTTATTCATTTCTTTTCTTCGCTGATCGTTGTACCCAAACAAAAAAGACAAATTTTTGCCCATAGCCATCTCCATTCCCACGGCTATATGTCGGGCCAGCTTCTCACCAAACCCCGCCTCTTCAGCCACTACCGGATTACCGCTAAGATCTACCTGCCCCGTACTACCGGTGTATTGGTTGTACGTTAAGTCCCATCGCTGCAAATTGTGCGCGGTTATATGAAACCGAAACGGCATGTGCTTAGGCGTAAAACAAACTGAATATTCCAAGTTAGGCCCCAAGCTTTCGCGGGGTGCATTGCGATAAGTAATGAGTTGTGCTCCCAAATTGCGCGCTAGCAAAGAAGTGGTAATAGTAGAATCCTTATTTACATAGGTAGTTGCCAAGGTAAGATGGATACCATTGGACACATAGGGTCCTAAAATAGAATAAACCATGCCTGCTTGTGCCCCGATGTACCAATTTTTATTCAAGGGCTTGGCGGCGATTAAGGAAATATTGGTTTCGTTGGCCGAAATACCCGGCAAACTATTCCCTCCATC
>CANGWH010000068.1 GCA_947457565.1 Flavobacteriales bacterium | reverse complement strand
CACCCGATTCCAACAGAATATTTTCCAGAACCGTAAGTCCATCATTCAATACTGGATCCTGGGATAAAAAACCCACCCGAATATCCTTGCGAATGATGGCCATCCCGCTATCAGGTGTTTCTTTTTTTGCTAAAATTTGTAACAACGTGCTTTTGCCTTGGCCATTTCCTGCTACCAAAGCCACTTTTTCCCCTTGTTGTATACCAAACGAAATTCCATCCAACACAGGTTTATCATGCCATGTTTTTTTTACTTGCTCTACCGATATATAATTCATACAAACGCCTACTAAACTCTTCTATTTTTACAGTTGCAAAACTAACCCCGCAAGCACCAACAATTTCTGTTATTTTAGCAGAATGATGAATTATCGGCATATTATTCTACTAACCCTAAGTGTGATTACGCTCGGAAACAAGTTAATCGCACAAAATCCAATAGTTCGCGTTGCCGATGCACCCCAACATCTCCCAAGCCATTTCATTGGCACGTTCTCAGGAAAATTAGAATCGATGCAATTGAATAAACCTAACCCTCAATTTAATGCAAACATGCAATTGAGTATTTATCCAACTTCCCTCGATGCGATAAAATCAACCAACCTAACTCCAAAAAATCGGTATAAAACACCGTATTTACCGAATAATAGTGTCTATCAATTCACCCTTATTTACACTGTGAATGGGTACAAAGAATTTAGAAATTATATCATTCATGTGCTAGATAGCGCTAAAGGTACTGGTTTCATGGATGAACAAAACGGAATTTTAATTCCTTACAGTATTCATAAAAACAAACTCGTCATTCATTTCAATCTACATCCTTACAATTATAACACAATCAAGGTATACACCTTTAGCAAACTCATGGTGAATGAGGAAACATTTTCTGGGTCCAAGTCTTTTCTGTCGGGCGACACAACGATTCAAAATTTCAACCCCCAAGATCCCAAAACCAATATATCAGACTCCATTCCATTGGTTTCAAGTAACATTCTGAGCACTTACCAATCGGCCACCTTAATTCGAGAGACAGAACCCACTGTTTCCCAAGGCAAACTACATCAATACGGATATTTCCCGTCCAAATACACCAATCCACATAGAGTAGCCGTTTGGGTTCCTAATAACTATCAACCTTATGGCAATACACCGGTAATCTACATGCATGACGGTCAAATGTTGTTTGATTCCGCCATTACTTGGAATCACCAAGAATGGGGTATCGATGAATTACTTTCGGCCCGCAATACGAAGGCCATTGTTGTGGGGATTTGGAACGATGGAGTGAATCGGTCGGGCGATTACTTTCCGCAAGAGGTTTGGGAAAATTACCTAACCCAAGCCGACAAAGATTCCATTATTACCGTAACCAAAGGTCTGGTACCTTTATTTGGATCGGAGGCCAAAGCAAACTCTGATAATTACCTAAAATTTTTAGTAAAAGAACTAAAACCGTTTATTGACACCATGTACAGACCCGCAACAAATCCAGAAAACACATTAGTTGCAGGTGCAAGCATGGGCGGGTTAATTTCGTGGTATGCACTATGCGAATACCCCGAAGTATTTGGCAGTGCGATTTGTTTATCTACGCATTGGCCGGGTACTTCCCATTTAAAATATCAAAATACACCCAAAGCTTTCGAGAATTACCTTTCAAAGAATTTACCTTCATCTAAAAATCACAAAATCTTCTTTGCCCATGGAACCGGATACTTGGATTCATTGTATGTAGAGCCCCAAAAGAGAATTGACCAGTTAATGAAGAAAAAGGGCTATACCCAAAATAAAAACTGGAAAACCGTGGTTTACGTTGGAGCCGATCACAAAGAATCAGAATGGCAAAAACAAATGATGGATGCACTGAATTTTGTACTTCCAGAAACAAAAAGATTAAAAAAATAACAACCAATCAAGCCCCTACCCTTAGGAAAGCCGTTTAATGATTACTTCTTGCTACTTCGAAAAGCACTTTCGTAGGACTCAATCCACTGTTGAACGGTAATCTTAGCCGCCAATTCACCGATTAATGGAAACGGTATATCCTCAGGTTTTTTAAATCGAATACACCCCTTCCCGATATCCAATTTCTTAGAACTATGATTGGGCCACTCCAAAACAAACCAATCTAATACAGGATTCTGTCCTTGCTCATCCTGAGCATACAATCCCATATGATGCAACGAAATATGATTCTTTTTAGCTGCGAAACTGATGAATGGTAGGGGTTGTTTAGGATCGCAATGGTATCCATTGGGATACAGGGTATGTGGTACCGAAAAAGACACCATGCCGTAGCTTATACATGGAGTAAAACCTACCGGTAGGTTTGTAGATATTACTCGATATAACTCCTGCAAACAAGCTATTCTATCTTCCTCGTTTTTGTTGATTAAATCGTTTATATTCGATGGAATGTTTGTCATTTTTTATCAACCAATATTTAAAAAACTAAGCAATTATTACAGACCTCACACTTGCAAAATTCCCGGATGGAAAGTCGCTACAGGTGCATGATTTGCAGCTTCAATACCCATTGAGATCCATGTTCTTGTCTCCATAGGATTGATAATAGCATCAACCCATAATCTTGCAGCAGCATAATACGGCGTAGTTTGATTTTCATAACGTTGAGTAATTTTATCCAATAATGCCTGTTCTGCTTCAGGTGTAATTTCTTCACCTTTGCTCTTCAAACTTGCTTTTTCGATTTGTAACAACGTTTTAGCTGCCTGCTCACCGCCCATTACAGCTATCTTAGCCCCCGGCCATGCAACAATTAGTCGTGGATCATACGCCTTTCCGCACATGGCATAATTACCAGCACCGTAACTATTACCCATAATAATGGTAAATTTAGGCACCGTAGAATTACTTTGTGCCATCACCATTTTAGCCCCATCTTTAATGATTCCACCCTGCTCACTTCTACTGCCAACCATAAAACCAGTTACATCTTGTAAGAAAACTAAAGGAATTTTCTTCTGATTACAATTCATGATAAATCGAGCCGCTTTGTCAGCACTATCGCTATAAATAACCCCGCCAAATTGCATTTCCCCCTTCTTACTTTTTATCATTTCCCGGTTATTGGCAACAATACCAACAGCCCAACCATCAATTCTTGCATAGCCACATAAAATCGACTTTCCATAACCCTCTTTATACTGTTCAAATTCGCCGTTATCCACCAATCGCTCAATAATCTCTATAGACTTATACGGTTTTGTTCTTTCCGATGGTAGTAACCCCCAAATTTCCTCCATCTTCTTGGCAGGCAAAGCAGGTTTCACTCGATCAAATCCAGCCTCCTCGTACTTGCCAAGTTTATTCATGATATAACGAATCCGAGTTAAACAGGCTTGATCCGTGGGAAATTTATCGTCAATCACACCCGAAATTTCACTTTGCGTTACCGCTCCACCCAATGTCTCGTTATCAATATCCTCACCAATTGCTGCTTTAACAAGATAACTTCCGGCAAGGAATATACTTCCTGTACCTTCCACAATCAAGGCTTCATCGCTCATAATGGGCAAATACGCTCCACCCGCAACACAACTACCCATAACTGCCGCAATTTGTGTTATCCCCATAGCACTCATCTTTGCGTTATTCCGAAACATCCTACCAAAATGCTCTTTATCGGCAAAAATTTCGTCTTGCATCGGCAAAAACACGCCGGCACTATCAACCAAATAAATAATGGGTAATCGATTTTCCATGGCTATCTCCTGGGCTCTGAGATTTTTCTTACCCGTAATAGGAAACCATGCACCTGCTTTCACCGTAGCATCGTTCGCCACAATCACGCACTGCCTACCCTCAACATAACCAATACCAGCCACCACGCCTCCTGCGGGACATCCACCTTGTTCTGGATACATATCATATCCCGCAAAAGCACCAATTTCTATCCATTTGCTATCCTTATCCCGAAGAAAATCAATTCTCTCTCTGGCAAGAAGTTTCCCCTTTTCCTTCTGCTTGGCTGCTGCTTTCGCACCACCACCCTGCGCAATCTTATCCAAACGAGCTTTCACTAAATCCCATTCCTGCTTGTTCAAATCCTCGTTTTTATTAAATTGAATATCGGTATTGGACATAGCCTCAAATTTACGAATAAACCCAACCACTTTCCTTGAATCCCAAACATAGGCTCTTCTAAAGGGCCATTTTCTTAGACAAAATCGTATAAAATTATTAAATCCTTTATTACCGAAAACTCCAATATTTCTGCTCAAATTTGAGCCATACCCCAAGAGAGTTTATAGTCATTTTCAAATAAAACAAGGAAAATCAATATTTTTACACTACCTTTGCAGCGCTTAATTCTTTAGAGCGATTTCTAGCGGCATGCAAGTGCATGTCACACTAATGCGGAACCCGGCTCAAAAGTCTTTCGCATTATTACTAAAAAATGAGTACATTTCAAGACTTAGGGCTGATTAAGCCCCTGTTAGCTGCTATCGAAAAGCAAGGCTACCAAAACCCCACAGCCATCCAAGTACAGGCAATGCCTGTAATTCTTCAAAATCGCGATTTATTTGCTACTGCACCTACAGGTACGGGAAAAACTGCAGCATTTGCGATTCCAATCCTACAGCACATTATTCAAAACCCACAAAAGAAAACCCATGCCTTAATTCTGGCACCTACCCGGGAATTAGCACACCAAATTTCAGACAATTTTAAAAAATATGCCAACGGCACCAACCTTAAAATTGCATTAGTATATGGAGGTGTTTCTCAGATGCGTCAAGTAGATGAAATCCGCCGCAATCCACAAATTATTATCGCAACTCCTGGTAGATTATTGGATTTAATTGAACAAGGCTATATTGATCTTTCCGCAATTCAAACCTTTGTTTTAGACGAGTGTGACCGCATGTTAGACATGGGTTTCATCAACGATATCCGTGAAATTGGCAATCTAATCAAAACTGAAAATTTACAAACTTTATTGTTCTCAGCAACAGCTTCTTCAGAAATTAGAAGACTAGCTGCTGATATGTTGAAAGATCCTGCATCAATCGATATCGCACCCGAAAGTCACCAAAAACCTAAAATCATCCAGCAAGTATACCCGGTTGATAAATCCAACAAATACAAGCTACTTAAAGATATTATCGAAAGTTGGGAAGTCGACTCTATGTTAATTTTCACCAAAACGAAACATGGCGCCGATCGTTTGGTAAACTACCTAAACAAAGATAATTTCTTCTCGGTAGCCATTCATGGTGATAAGAGCCAAAGAGAAAGAACTAAAAACCTAGAATTATTTAAACGTGGTAAGGCACAACTTTTAGTTGCAACCGATGTTGCTGCCCGTGGAGTAGATATCAAGGAACTAAATTATGTATTAAATTACGATATGGCCCTAGACACCGACACCCATACACACCGTATCGGTAGAACAGGTCGTGCAGGTGCAGAAGGTACAGCCATTTCATTCTGTGATGATCAAGAAGCTAGATTCTTACGAGATATTCTGAAAGAACACGGACAAGATTCAATGACAATTATGAATCACGATTACTTTATCGAAATTCCATGGCAGAAACATCCACGCAGAAACGAATCTTCCAGTAGAAGTTCAAGTTCTCGGTTCACCAATCGAGGCAGCAACGAAGGACGTAGCTTTGAAAACAGAAAATTCGAAAACAAAAATACTGATTCAAGAAATTCCGATAGCCGAAACTCAGAAAGGGGGAATTCTGATAGATCATATAATAAATCCAATAGACCTAATCGTTTTGGAGATCATCAAGGTTTTGGCAAGAATAAAACTGAGAAAAATAGCCGTGATTTCCGTGGCACCGAAATGAATCAATTAACGAAGCCAAAAAACTATGAAAAGAATTTCGACCAAGTTGAATCGGTAATTATGGATGAGTTATTCAAAGAACGTAGTTCTGAAAGACCGGTAAACAATGAACTAAAATTCAAATCAGGCAACAAATTTGGAGATAGAAATAGAAACGAAAGAAACAACAATCCCAGAGGTTCTAGAAATTCATTTTCTCCCAACCGCGGCGGTGATAATAGACCAGCCCGCGGAAACTTTGGCACTCCAAGCTTAGACCCAGCCGCTAGAAATGAAGTGTTTGGCACTCCAAGAAGAAAAGAGAATTCAAGCAACGGTGGATATGGCAGAAATACCAACGGAGATAGTAACCGTGGTAGCAGTAATTCAAGAGGATTTTCAAGTACAAGCAGTACCAATGGTGAGAGGCCCAAACGTAATTTTGGGGGAGGTTCCTCTTTTGGAAGCGGTTCTGGTTCTGCCAATAAGCGTAGAAAAAATCCAGCCGGTCATAAAAACAAGTTTAAATCAAGCTCTTATTAATTAACTACCATCAATAGTTAAAGCAATAAAAGGCCATCTTTAATAAAGATGGCCTTTTATATGTATACTCTTCCATGACCAAATTCTACAGTAAACAAATAAGCCCAAATAAAGAGCGAGTAAACGTATAATTCATAAGCCCGAATACTTAAAATAATTCTGCCAACTATTATAAAATACTAATTCCGAAGCTCCAAGGTATATCCAAATTTATTTTCGTTTATATTCTATGCAGCCAACCGCAGAACATATAGGACACTCATTCTCATTATGGCCTCGAGCCGGACAATACTGCCTTCCAAAGAAAATAATTTGCAAATGCGCTTTATTCCATAATTCCCTTGGAAACAACTTTTTTAAATCTTGTTCAGTTTGTTCCACATTTTTACCGTTGGTTAATCCCCAACGTGTACCTAAACGATGAATATGTGTGTCTACCGGAAACGCCGGCACCCCAAATGCCTGACTCATCACAACGGAAGCGGTTTTATGCCCTACTCCAGGCAACTCCTCCAATGCCTCGAACGACTGAGGCACTTCTCCTTGATATTTATCCAATAATATCTGTGATAGGTTCCAAATCGCTTTACTCTTAGCGGGCGACAATCCACACGGTTTAATTATCTCCCTAATTTCTTCAATGGTTAATAGAACCATTGCTTCCGGTGTATCTGCCTTAGAAAAAAGAAATGGAGTAATCTGGTTTACTCGCTCATCGGTACATTGTGCCGATAATAACACAGCAATTAACAGCGTGTAAGCACTATAATGATCCAAAGGAATGGGTGTTTCCGGGTATAATCGCTCCAATGTCTCAATTATAAACTGTGCTTTTTCCTTCTTTTTCATTAAAATAACTGATAATAAAATTTGTTATCAAACAAGCTATACGAACTCAATAAACTTCGAATTTCTTCGCCATAATACGGCTTACCAATCATCATTGAACATTCATTTTGCAACAGTAACTCCAGGGTATGTTGATGTTGAACCATCACAGATTCCACTAACCCTTTTTGAATGTTCCAGGTCCAATTAATCTCCCCTAAATCAGGGGTACTAATTTGTTTTGTGGCTGAAAAACTAGGTGAATAACCAAATATCCAAGATTCGTGGGCAAACTTGCTTGATCTCAATTGATCAATAATCTCTTGCTCTTCATTAGGCAAGCCTCCAAACTTTGTTCCATATAACACTTCAAAACCCGCTCTCAAATCTGCTAATACACTTTCCATGTCTGTATATTTTGGAAAATGTTCCCCAAGGTTTGTTACAGTTGATCGATTGCTTTTAACCGCTTTATCTATGTATGTTCCCTTGGCGTGTAAAGTTCCCCCAAGCGCCTTTAAATTAGCATTAAACAGCAGCGTTCCGTGATGTAAAACTCTTCTCCCTTGTTGATAGATGTGTTGAGCATTTCCGCTTATTTTATCTTCGCCAAAAAGAAGATCATGCCTTAAGGAATAACTAGTTTCCACCCCCATCCCCCGTAATACTTTTCTAACAGGCTCCAAAAATTGCTTGTAATCTACCGCCTTATCTAAACTATCACCTATTGGCTGTATAAACGTAAAGTTAACATTCCCCAAATCGTGAAAGACAGTACCACCTCCAGAGATTCTGCGTGCAGGAGCAATTCCATTTAGCTTACAATAATCAACATTAATCTCGGCACAAATATTCTGATGCTTACCGCAAACTACCGCCTTCTCACTACGCCATAAGATCAATACACTCTCCGTTGTCTGATGCAAAAAATAAGCTTCCGCCGCTAAATTAAAATAAACATCCAGACTGTTTAAATCGATCAGTCTCATGCACTAGGAATTAGTTTTCCGATTGCGTTTTAACTCAAAATTCTGACCTAAATAGACCTTTCTCACTAATTCATCACCCGCTAAATCCTCGGCAGTTCCCTGCTTCAATAATTTACCCTCAAACAACAAATACGCCCTATCCGTAATTGACAAGGTCTCTTGAACGTTATGATCAGTAATTAATATACCAATATTCTTCTCTTTCAACTTCCATACAATTTGCTGTATATCCTCTACTGCAATAGGATCTACACCCGCAAAAGGTTCATCCAATAAAATAAATTTAGGATCCGTTGCTAGCGCTCTTGCAATCTCCGTTCTTCTTCGCTCACCCCCTGAAAGCACCTTTCCTAAATTGGTTCGAACTTTACCTAGTCCAAATTCTGCAATCAATTGTTCCAACTTTTCCTTTTGCTGAACCTTCGATAACCGAGTAGTTTCTAATATAGCTTGAATATTATCCTCCACACTTAATTCACGAAAAACTGAAGCTTCTTGCGGCAAATACCCTATCCCCGATTGCGCTCGTTTATACATCGGCCAACGAGTAATTTCATCCCCTTCCAAAAAAATCCCCCCTTCATCGGGCTGAACTAAACCCACAAACATGTAAAACGTTGTAGTCTTTCCAGCTCCATTAGGTCCAAGTAAACCCACAATTTCACCTTGATTTACCTCCACCGATACATCATTAACCACACGCTTAGCGCCATATTGTTTAACCAGCTGATTGGATTGGAGTTTCACAAATGCAAAGATATTAATTTATTACCCCGATTTTAGTGGCCATAAAAACAAAAAAGGCGGTATCGCGCCGCTACAACCTATTGTCCTTGCTGCCTTCCGGCCCTGGGGAATTAAACAGGGAGCTGGCCGTACCGCCGCTACAAAAATAGGCAACAAAGCGCTATTTCCTATGATTGAATCTAAAAAATACAGGATTTATCCTGCCTACAGACCAACCAACTGGTCAATGATACTATCGGCCGTGATTCCCTCAGCTTCCGCCTTGAAATTACGAACAATCCTGTGGCGTAAAACCCACCTTGCCACCATCGCTACATCCTCATAATCAACACTGTATTTACCACGCATTAACGCCTTACACTTTGCCGCTAAAATTAGATTTTGACCGGCTCTCGGACCTGCGCCAAAAGAAATATACTTCTTGGTAACTTCAGGTGCTATCGTCTCTGAAGGGCGAGTCTTGTGAACCAATCTAACCGTCATCTCAAAAACATTGTGGGGAACCGGAACTTCTCGAACTAACGATTGATATCGCAGAATATCTGCTGCACTTAGTATAGCCTCAGCTCTGCCAAATTGTGAACCGGTAGTTTGCTTCAATATCGACACTTCTTCCTCAAACTTAGGATAATTCAAATTCACCTGAAACATAAATCTATCCAATTGTGCTTCTGGTAATGGATAGGTTCCTTCTTGCTCTATTGGGTTCTGAGTGGCCAAAACAAAAAATGGCTCATCCAATGTATACTCCTTGCCCGCCGCAGTAACCTGCCGCTCCTGCATGGCCTCCAACAAAGCAGCTTGCGTTTTAGGTGGAGTTCTGTTTATCTCATCCGCCAAAACAACATTGGTGAATATTGGACCTTTGATAAAAACAAATTTTCGAGAATCATCCAAAATTTCACTGCCAATAATGTCCGATGGCATTAAATCCGGAGTAAACTGAATTCTTCGAAAATCCAAATGCATGGATTGTGACAATGTCTTAACTAACAATGTCTTGGCTAATCCAGGAACCCCTACCATCAATACATGACCATGGCAAAAAATTGCAGTAATTAATGCATCAACAACTTCGTCTTGACCTACTACAACTTTAGCTATTTCTTGCCTTAACTGTTGCGTTTTGGTTGAAAATTCTTTGGCTAATTGAACTAAATCCTGATTATCCATTATCCCATTTCTTTATAAAATCACACTCCAAATTCCGCATGTTAATCCGAATATACGTCTTTTTTCGATACTTGTCTACCCAAGCATCTATGGCCTTTTGCTTTTTATCCGCATCAGCCTCCATTTGAATACGAGAGTAATCCTGAACCAAATTAGCTACGTGTGGAGGGGTAAATGATTTTAAATATAACATCCGATAAACCTGACGACCATCGGGAGTAAATGTAATCGTTGGACGAGTGAATTCTCCAGGTTTTAACTTGTCTAACTCTTTCTTGATATCCGACGGCAATTGATCAAACGTTAACTTCTGTAAACCTGTCATTTCATCAGCAAAAAATCCACAATTCGATCTGTTGCCATAATCCTGACCCAAATTTGGAAATGCACTGCTGTATCGTTTTACCGCTGTACACCAATTATCTGCACTTAATTCCATCAATTGATAAGCACTATCAATTCTAGACATCGCCTTTGAGAAATCATCACTCGTATTCTCGGGTCGAATCAATATATGTGCAGCAATTACACGCTCGCCTTTACGTTTGATTAATTTAACAATATGAAAACCAAAACCTGTCTCAAAAACCTGACTGATACTATCGGGCTTCAATTTATAAGCAACACGCTCAAACTGGGGCACCATTTCACCTCTACCAAATTCCGGCAAAACTCCCCCATTATTTTTAGTTCCATCCATACTGTAGGCACGGGCAAGCTTCTCAAAACTCTCGCCTTTCAAAATACGCCTGCGCAATGCCTCTAGCTGTGATTTTGCAAATTCTTTCGCTTCATCAGAAATTGGAGGTTCCACTAACAGTTGTGCAACTTCTACCTCCGCTGGAATTATCGGCAAACTATCCTGAGGTATTTTCTCATAAAATTGACTCACCTCCTTGGGCGTGATTTTTATATTCGCCGTAATCACTCGCTGCATTTCTTTTGCAAGCATCTGCTCCCTCATTAACGGTCGAATCTCCGCTTTGTACTCACCAATGCTTTTACCTAGATACTTTTCTAAATCGCTGATTGAACCTGCTTGCCGTTGATAAAATCGCAATCGATTTTCAATTTCAGCTTCCACACGATCCTCCTCCATGGGTAAGCTATCAATCTCAGCCTGTGATAGCATCAACTTCTGAACAATTAATTGCTCCAATAAAAAACAGAACTGCTTCTGCGAATCTGGCAACGCAACACCACGAGAAAGCTGCATTTTCTCCGTTTCAAATTCACTGTATAAAATCACCTTATTACCCACAATGGCAACAATACCATCGGCAAACTGTGGGGGCATGGCTACCGTAGATTTTTGAACTACTTGAGCCTTAATTCCAACCGTTACTTGGATTAGTAAAAAGGCAACAAAATATTTGATTATCACCCGCATTATTTTCCAACCAACTCGGTGGTAACTTGTTGTAGGTAATTTGCATTAATCTCGGTCTTGAAACGAGTTTTTAATGCAGCCAACCAATCTTTTTCTAATTTTTCTTGGTACTTACTGCTTACTGGTCCACGAGTTTCATCCAATGATTTATCCATAGCCGGTAAAAAAGCTTTGTTTTTAAAGACAACATACTGATTACCTATAAAACCAACGGAATAAATTCCAGGTTTTGCAAACTTTGGTTTTGTATTATTTTCAATATCATTGAACACCGTCAACAATGCAGTTGAAGGCTTGAACAAGAAAGAATCCGAACGCTCGTATTTACCAATTTTATAAGAAAAATCTAAAGCACTCGCTTTGGTATTAAATCTACGAATACTATCCAAGGCAATACCTTTTTTCAACTGCTTCATTACGGTTTTTGCCATCTTT
>CANGWH010000067.1 GCA_947457565.1 Flavobacteriales bacterium | reverse complement strand
TATGCCATGGTGGTTATTCGGTCGTTGGCGAATCCGGCTATCGACATGAACAATCCGGAAGATCCTTATAAGTTTTATGGATATATAACTCGTGAGCAGTACGGCGATCGTCCGTTGGCCTATGGTCCGTTTTTTAACGCTCCAGAAATGGGCTCTGAATCAAAAGGAAAGCGATACTTTAAAGGAAAAGATAAGTACGAAGACGGCGGTGAAAATTTCGATTATACCTACCCTGATGAGTATATGACCATCTTCCCTCGTATGGGAAAGAGTAATAAACCCAACGATGATCGTGGATTCCGCGAATTCGGAGGCATGGGTGAGGTACAAAGTAGGATTGATGAATTACAAAACGAAGGTCAGCGTAGAAAATTATCGCCCGATGAACAGGAGGAATTGCAGTACTTGAAGTACGAAAAACCATCCTTTGGAAATAACTTAACCTATTTCTTGAATTACCAGATTCGTTATATGTATTTGCGTTATTTCATGTGGAATTTCGTGGGTCGATTTAACGATCAGCAAGCCAACATGGGCAATGAGCGATTTGATGGAAACTGGTATTCGGGTATTCCATTTATCGATCATTTTGTGGTTGGGCCTAGCGATGGCATGCCTGAGTATTACAAAAATCAAAAAGGAAAAAACACGTATTTCTTCTTGCCCTTGTTCCTTGGTATTTTGGGATTGATGACACAAGCTAAGCGGAAGAAGTTGGATTTTTGGTTGGTTATGACCCTGTTCTTATTTACCGGTTTGTTGATTAATGTTTACATGAATCAGCCGCCGTATGAGCCTCGTGAGCGGGATTATGCGTTGGTAGGATCGTTCCAAACCTTCTGTATTTGGGTTGGTTTAGGGGTAATTGCCTTGGCGGAGATTTTACAAAAGAAATTGAAAAAGAATTCGGCTTTGGTGGCAACAGCAGCTTCGGTTGTTTTTGTACCGTTGAATATGGCGTACCAGAACTGGGATGATCACGATCGTTCTGGAAGGTATATTGGTATCGACATGGCCAAGAACTTCTTGAACCAGTTAGATTCTAATGCGGTATTGTTCTGTAATGGGGATAATGATACGTATCCATTGTGGTATGCACAAAACGTGGAAGGTATTCGAACTGATGTAAGAATTATCAACCAGAGTTTGTTGCCAACAGATTGGTATTCAAGCGTTCTATTGCATAAGGTATATGATTCTGAACCGTTGCCATTGACCTTAGATAAGGAAGATTTGCAAACGGGTAGTTTCGAAAACGGTATAGTGGTGCACGATTTAGGCACGCATACCAGCGAAGAATTCCAAAATTATTGGGGAGAATTACGTGTGGATGAGTGTTTTAAAAGCGAACAAAGTTTAGCGGATGTTATTGCTAGAATTCGAAAGGATAGACGTACTTCTGCTAATTCAGAGCGTCAGTATTTGCATGGAGATCGTATATTCATTCCAGTAGATAAGCAAGCGGTATTGAAAGCAGGTTTAGTTGCTTCTAAAGACGCTATTCAGGTAGAAGATACCATCCACTTGGATGTAGGAGGAAGGTATATTTCCAAAGGCGACTTATTGGTGTTGGATTTGATATCACAAAATGCGAAAACCGGTTGGAAGCGTCCGATTTACTTTACCAGTGTAAGCGGATTGGATTTTTATGATTTGAATAACTACTTGCAGTTGGAGGGTTTGGTTTACAAGTTTGTGCCAATCAATGGTGGACAAGCTGGTCGTGAACCTTTGCGTATGGATGAGGACAAATTATTTAACAATTTGGTTAAAAACTACCGCTATTATGGTATGAAGGAGAAGAAAAACTTCTTCTTGGATGAGAAGGCATCGTATGTACCAAACGACTACATCAAGTGGGGATTGTATTATGCTAAGGCATCATTTGCTCATGTTGACCAATTCAAGCGTATGCAGGAGGCCGTGAATAAAGGTGAAATTAAAACTACTTCTACGCGTACTGAGGTATTAAAGATGGGTGCCAATATTGGTAGTCATGCAACGGTAGGCGAGTATTTAGCGTATGAAGCGGGCCAATTAGAAACGTATAAGTCTAAGGGTGTTGAAGCATTGCGTAAAATGTTGGTAGAGATACCCGCTTCGGTGATGCAAATACGCAGAGACATGAAAGCCGAATATGCGATGGCATTCTTGGATTTAGGTGCGGAGAAAGATGCCAAGAAGATGTTGGATGATTGTGTTAAGGATTGCATTGAGTATGGAACGTATTTCCAGCGTTGGGACGACCAAATGTTTGGAATGCGGGAAGTGCAAATCTCCCGGGAAATTTTGGAGCAAGCCATACAAAAATGTGAGCTTGCGGGTCATTCAGATTGGGCAAAAGAGATAAAAACAAAAGCATCAGGTATTTTATAACTGATTATAGAGAATTAAATTAATAAAAAAGGTAGGTCCTTGGGCCTACCTTTTTTCGCAGTATGGAGAAAATAAAAAAAGACACATTCGTATACGGGATTAAGCCTGTAATGGAGGCTTTAGAAGCGGGTAAAACCATTGATAAAGCGTGGTTGATGGAAGGACATTTGCAGGGTCAATTGTTGGAAGTGATGAAATTATTCATGGCCAACAATGTCATTTGGAAATCAGTGCCCAACGAGCGTTTAAATCACTTGGTAAAAGGAAATCACCAAGGTGTAATTGTGGCAATTTCGGCGGTGGAATTTGCTAGTTTGGATAATGTAATAGCCGATGCTTACGAAAAGGGTGAAGATCCGTTTATTTTGGTGTTGGATGGGGTTACGGATGTTCGAAATTTTGGGGCAATTGCTAGAACTGCGGCTTGTGCGGGTGTGCATGCAATCTTGGTTCCCGAAAAGGGTTCGGCACCGTTGAGTTCGGATGCGGTTCGCACATCGGCCGGTGCCTTATTAAAAGTGCCAGTTTGCCGAACGCAATCGTTGTACCATTCCATCAAACAGTTAAAAAATTCAGGGTTGAAAATTGTGGGGTCTACGGAGAAAACGGCAGATAGTTTATACGAAGCTGATTTGAGCGGGCCGGTTGCTGTAATTATGGGATCGGAGGAAACTGGTTTGAGCGCGGATACGTGGAAACAGTGTGACGCATTGGTTAGAATACCGTTATCGCCCAAAGGGGTAGGTAGTTTGAATGTTTCGGTGGCTACGGGTTTGGTTACTTACGAAGTGCTGCGTACACGAATTAGTCAAGAATAATTGCATCGGTTTTGTTCTAGGTTACTATCGCCTTTAGAAATGATGTTTAATTTTCAGAGTGAGTATATGATTTAATTATCCAATAAATGGGCACTGATATTCAATCCATAGGTATGTTAGATTTGGTTGGACAATACCAACGGTTACAGCCTGAGATTGATGCAGCAATTGCATCCGTATTGCAGGCGGGTGACTTTATTCAGGGTAAATCCGTGAGGCAATTAGAGACTGAGTTAGCCGATTATTTATCGGTAAACCATGTAATTTCTTGCGGTAATGGAACCGATGCATTGCAGCTTGCTTTTATGGTCTTGAATTTGCCCAAAGGAAGTGAGGTTATTATTCCATCGTTTGCGTATGCCGCCTTGGCGGAAGTAGTGTTGCTGTTGGATTTAGTTCCGGTTTATGTTGAAGTAGATGATCACGATTATACCATTAACGTAGAGGATATTGAGCAGCACATATCGTCCAAAACTAAGGTAATCGCTCCTGTACATTTGTTTGGTAGATTGGCGGATATGGATGGAATTATGGCCATCGCTAATAAACACAATTTGTATGTAATTGAAGATGCAGCTCAGGCTATTGGCGCTTATTACCAGGGTGAAGTATATCAAGGATTTGCGGGCACTCTGGGCACGTTGGGAACTACCTCGTTTTTCCCATCCAAGAATTTGGGATGTTTTGGGGATGGCGGCGCGGTATTCTGTGCCGATGATGCATTGGCTTCGGAAGTTAGGCAACTGGCTAATCACGGCCAAAGCACCAAGTATATCCATGATTTGGTGGGCGTGAATTCTCGTTTGGATACGCTGCAGGCAGCGGTGTTGCGGGTAAAATTGAGTTATTTGAACGAGTTTAGTTCGAAAAGAATAAAGATTGCATTAAATTACTGTTCTCGTTTAAGAGGTTTAGAAATAAGTGGGTTGATTAGGCTGCCTTTAAGCATAGATGAATGTGCAGGTTTATCGGATTTGCCCTGGTTTGCTGATTCTGAGAAAAGGACTGCCAATGGAGAAACGGTTGAAGGTTTTACACCGTTGTTGAGTGGACATGTTTTCCATCAATTTACGTTGCAAGTTATTGCATACGAAAAAAGAGATGCTCTTCGTCAATTTCTATTAGACCGAGGTATCTCAACCATGGTATATTATCCATTACCTTTGCACCGCCAAAAAGCGTATTATCAGGAAGTGGCTTTACCGGATACGGAAAGATTGTGCAAATCGGTGATGAGTATTCCCATTTGTCCTGAATTAAGCGAAGATGGGCAGAAGAAAATAATATCAAGCATCGAAGATTTTTTTAATTCTCTATAAAAAGAAAATATCCCTAGCATGAAAATAGCAGTTGTAGGTACCGGTTATGTAGGTTTAGTAAGTGGAACATGTTTCGCCGAAACAGGAAATGATGTGATTTGTGTAGATATCGATCAACGAAAGGTTGATATGTTATCTTCGGGTCAGATTACCATTTTTGAACCGGGATTAGAGATATTGTTTAAGCGCAATTTGAAAGAGGGTAGACTTACGTTTACTAATAATTTAGAAGAGGCAATTAAAGATAGTTTGGTGATCTTTTTGGCATTGCCCACCCCTCCGGGTGAAGGCGGAGCGGCTGATTTGAAGTACGTTTTGGGCGTAGCGGATCATTTGGGTAAAATCATGACGGATTACAAGGTGATTGTTGACAAAAGCACGGTGCCGGTAGGAACGGCGGATAAAGTGCATGCGGCGATTGCTGCTAATTATAAGGGTGAGTTTGACGTGGTGAGCAATCCCGAGTTTTTGCGGGAAGGCGTTGCTGTGGATGATTTTATGAAACCGGATCGTGTGGTGATTGGGGCTTCGTCGGCGCGTGCCTTTGATGTAATGGATGAATTATATGCGCCTTACGTTAGACAAGGAAATCCTGTGATGCACATGGATACCCGGAGTGCCGAGCTTACCAAGTATGCCGCTAATAGTTTCTTAGCTACCAAGATTTCTTTCATGAATGAGATTGCTCGTTTGTGTGAATTGTTGGGAGCCGATGTGGATATGGTGCGCAAAGGGGTTGGTTCTGACGATAGAATTGGCAAGCGCTTTTTATTCCCTGGCATTGGTTACGGCGGAAGTTGTTTCCCCAAGGATGTTCAAGCATTGGTTCACAGTGCATCGCAAGTGAATTACGATTTTAAAATATTGAAGGCTGTTGAGTCGGTGAATTATGATCAGAAAAAGATCATGATGCCCAAAATTGATGCTCGTTTTCCTTCGGTAGCTGGTAAAACTGTAGCAATGTGGGGATTGGCATTTAAACCCAATACGGACGATATTCGTGAAGCTCCCGCATTGGAATTGATTGATGAATTGTTGAAACGAGGGGCATCGGTGCGCGCATTTGATCCAGAAGCTATGCCGAATGTTCAGCGATTATTAGGGGATAAAATTGTTTTTGCGGATTCAATGTATCATGCCTTGGAAGGTTCGGATTTCTTAATTATTGCCACCGAATGGCCCGAATTTAGAACCCCTGATTTTACTAAGATTGAAACATTGTTATCGGAAAAAGTTATTTTCGATGGTAGAAATGTATTTGATTTGGAAACCGTTGAGAAGAAGGGATTTGAGTATTACAGCATCGGCCGAAAAGATATTAAATAATGAAAAAAGAACGTGTATTAATTACCGGAGCAGCCGGTTTTTTAGGAAGTCATCTTAGTGAAAGATTTATAAAAGAAGGTTACCATGTAATTGGCATGGATAATCTTATCACCGGCGATTTGCGTAACATTGAACATCTTTTTGGTAAGGAAGACTTTGAATTCCATCACCACGATGTAAGTAAGTTTGTACACGTACCTGGTGAGTTGAAGTATATCCTACACTTTGCATCGCCTGCTAGCCCCATCGATTATTTGAAGATTCCTATTCAAACATTGAAGGTAGGGTCATTGGGTACCCACAATTTATTGGGTTTGGCGATGGCGAAAAAAGCTAGAATCTTGGTTGCGAGTACATCTGAAGTTTATGGCGATCCAACGGTTCACCCACAAACCGAAGACTATTGGGGGAATGTAAACCCGGTAGGTCCGCGAGGCGTATACGATGAAGCGAAGCGATTTCAAGAGGCAATGACTATGGCATACCATACCTACCATGGTCTAGAAACAAGAATAGTGAGGATTTTTAATACCTATGGTCCCCGTATGCGATTGAATGATGGTAGAGTATTGCCGGCATTTATGGGACAGGCATTGCGCGGTGAAGATTTAACCGTATTTGGCGATGGATCTCAAACACGTAGCTTCTGTTTTGTGGATGATTTGGTAGAAGGTATTTATCGTTTGTTGTTGAGCGACTGCCCAGATCCAGTAAACATCGGAAATCCTAACGAAATTACAATCGGTCAGTTTGCAGAAGAAATAATAAAACTCACGGGTACGGATCAGAAAGTAATTTATAAGCCGTTGCCAACGGATGATCCTAAGCAGCGTCAACCAAATATCGACAAAGCAAAATCTATTCTAGGGTGGGAACCTCAGGTAGATAGAAGCGAGGGTCTTCGTATTACTTGGGAATATTTTAAATCCTTACCCAAGGAACGTTTGTACGAAGAAGCGCATCACCGCGATTTTGTGAAATAGATAATTACCTAACGAGGAGGGATCAAGATTAATTTCTCGTGCGTAAGCAGCCGTTAAATCTATCAGTATATCACCCATAGATTCAATGATTGTATCTACAATTTTGGATTTATATGGGATGAAAATACCGATGAAATGTAGATTTTAACCTACTATTTTCTACTATTTCCTTATTTAACGATAGATTCCATATCATTAAATTTAACAGCGGGATATTCGATTTTATCTTCGTGCATCGTTAGATTTATTATTCATGAGAAATATTTTTTCAATCATTTGTGCAATTGGTTTTACTGTAACGCTAAGTGCTCAGAACATCACTAGAATTCATGTAGCTGGAAAACAACCTAGTACTTCAACGTCAAGTCCAACAATTGAAGCGGCAAATCCAATTGAACCTATGATTTTAAGTAACGTCGGTCCAATATCCAAAGATGTAGAGATTGGGTATTCTGGACTTGCTTCGGGAGATTCTGTAGTTATTTGGACGGATGTAACGGGTGTACAAGGAAAGAACTCGGCGATATCTTCGAGTTGGTTTACTATCCCTAGAAAAGGAACGAATCCAAGTACATGGTCTAATGGTCAAGGTACTTATGGGTTTAGGGTTTCAAATGCTGCGGACTCGTTTGTTTTCCATATACGGTTTTCAACCAATCCAACCAGTGCAGTTAATGTTTTTGTAGGTATTAAACGAAATGGGAATACAACGTTGCAATCAAATCGTCCAACCGTTAATTTCTATTCAATAACTTCATTTGAGTTATTTAAAAGATCGTATAAATGGACGGGTGGTGTAGATTCAGTTTGGCAAACAGCTGGAAATTGGGAGCCACAAAGAACATCAATTAATGATTCCGATATTGTAATTTTCGATAATACTAATACGCAGTTGGTAAATGTACCCTACAACGGTGGTCAGTTTAACCAAACAATCTCTACATTATTCATTTCCCCCTACACCGATGTCCGTTTTTCAAATTACACAAAAAGCAATGGATCACAGGCAAAGTCTACCTTGAAGGTAGGTAGTGCATACAATGAGGGGTTTATGGCGACTAACGCAAACTTTGGTTTTTCGGGTACGGACTCCTTGGAAATTGACGTTCAATCAGGAGTTGAGTTTTACATTGAAAATTCCTATATCTATACGAGAAATAATTTCGGCAAAGGTGGTTGTTTTATTTTTAGTTCATTTAATACCGATGAATGGGATATTACTGGAGCAAGACTTCAAGCGAGAATTGTCCCTGCTGAAGGTGTAAATATTCAGTTAGGTAATGGCAGGGTGCAAACTTTCCCTTTTGGAGGTACAGTATTAGGTGGCCCGGGTGAAGTTGTAATTAAGAATAATGCGACGTTTGCGCCAAATGGAGAAATAGGTTCTAATTCTCTTACACTCAATGGCAGATTAAGTATTTACGGGTTCTTAGATAATACAAATCTGTTTGGAACGGCATTTAATTCAAACAGTCCGGCTAGCAGCAGTGCTGCAGATTGGAATGCTTGGGTGCCTTATTTGCAATTAAGAAATAATGGTTCAGGACGAGGGATGATTAAAACTTATGGAGATATAAGGGGCGGCGTGCTGTGGGAGATGTACAATAGTGGAAATAGAGCATGGAGAACGGTGGGTTTTCCGATGAAGAACTCTGTAAATATTTCACAGATTACGGATGATATAGTAATTAGCGGAACAAATAGCGGCGATAATAGAGATTCGTTCTTTTCGTTTAATACGTCTTGTTCCTATTGTGCGCCCTCAATAAAATATTGGGATGAAAGCACCAGTGCGTGGGCTAATTATACGTCTGGTAATTCGGCCAATAAAATCCCTGTAGGTCAAGGTATATTGTTGTTTTTCCGAGGAATGGGAACCCAAGGTTTGGGTAACAACTTAGCTTCGGCAACGGCAGGCTCTATGGACTTTAAAGGTCAAATACATTCTGGAAGTAAGACGGTGAATTTGTCTTACAGTGGATCTGGTTCCTTGAAAGGGTATAATTTGATTGCTAATCCATTCCCAGCCAATGTGGATTTCAATTTGATCACACGGACCAACGTGGCCAATAAGTATTTGGTATATGAGCCGAAGCAGAAAATGTATAACCTTTACGACAAATCCAGTGGAACAGTTGTGCGAACGGGTTCAACGGCTTTTGAGGCTTCCACAACTGCACAATCCAGTATTATAGAAATGGGGGCATCGGTATTTATGATCGCTACCGCATCCAGTCCAAGTGTAACTTTTGATGAGGCAGATAGAGTGTATACCCAGCCCAATATTTCGGCTTTCCGCATGACCAATGACGTTCCATGTAACCAAGTAAAAATCAAACTGTCTTATGAGAATGAGGCAGCGAGTCCCTTGATGGATAAGTGTTTATTGGAGTGGAACCAATCGGCCAATGGTGCCAAAGAGGGAATGGATGCGATGGACATGAACAAGTTGTATGCTGGATTTTTAGGCATAGGTACGATGAGTGCTGATAAGGAGTGGTTAGGAATAGACCGAAGAGAAGATGTATTAACGAATTCAATTACAGTTCCTTTACAAATAAAAACCTTGGATTCGTTGGGATATAAATTAACGTTTAATACGTGTGATCAACAAGATTTGTATAGTATCGAATTGTTGGATGCGGTGACAGAAACTAAGACTAAAGTGAGCAACGAAAGTACGTATTTGTTTAAGCGCAAGAGCAGCGACTTACAGGTGGAGGATAATCGATTTTCGTTGGTAGTAACCCCTACGGAGCAGGCGGGAGTAAAGGGCAAGACACAGCGAGTAACGGAATTGGTTCGTTTGCAACCGGTACCGGCGATTGCAGGAGAAAGTATGCAGATTTCTGTAGGAGATGGTAATGATATTTTAGGAGTAGCGTTGTTGGACATGCAAGGTAGAATTTTGAACGAGGTAGTTGTAGGAAATAAAAACCAAGTTGAATTCATATTGCCTTCGGCACTAACTGCTGGAAATTACTTGTTGAAAGTAAAGCATCGCAGCGGGGAAGAATCTAGATTATTGCCCGTGATTAAATAAGTAGCAGTAATTCATTAAATATAATCTAGGTTATTTTATAATCATAGTTTCAGTTAATGCGAGTTTCAACAGCAAACGGTAGATATATTTTATCATTTTTAGGTGCATTATTATTCACTAGTATTTCGGGTATTTCACAGTCAATCACCTTATCTACGGCTGGTAATACCGGATCGATAATCACAAATCCTGTTTCTCCTATTTCGAAAGATGTTGAAGTATTTTATACTGGACTTACATCTGGCGATTCCATAATCATTTGGTCTTCCGTGAGTGGTCTTCAAGCTAGAAATGTGAATGTAAGTTCAACTTGGTTTGATGTTCCCAGAAAATTAGTTAGCGCTGGAACATTTGTCAATGGTATGGCAACGTATGGCTTTGAACTATCTAATGTAAATAGCACTGATTCGTTTAAGTTCAATTTTAGAATACCAACAACACTTTCAGCTTCTGGAATATTGTTTGTAGCTATTAAAGAGTCTGGTGCAACAACTGCCATACAACGTAGAAATATCTCAGTTGCGAATCCAACAGTTATAAGGAGGTCTTACAAATGGACGGGTGCGGTGGACTCAGTTTGGCAAACAGCAGGGAATTGGGAGCCATCTAGATCCTCGGTTCACGATTCGGATTATTTGATTTTTGACAATGTTGATAGACAAATTGTGCATGTAGGTTACCAGGGTGCTCAATTTACCCAAACTATATCTAAACTGTTGGTAACTCAGAATACCAATGTATGTTTTAGTAATTATACAAAAAGTAATGGAAGTTCGGCAAAGAGCACCATTAAAATTTCGAATTTATATTCTTCAGGATTAGCTACTTCTTCTGGTAAAGTAGGATTTGCTGGTACGGACACATTGGAAATAGAATTACAATCTGGGGCAACTTGGGGCATAAGTTGGTGTAAATTTTACACACTAAATACAAGGGGTACTGGTGGCTGTTTTCAGTTAAGTTGTTACAATACGGATAGTAATGCTAATATTATGGATGCTCCATATTTACAACCCAGTGAAGGAGTGAATATAAATTTAGGCGATGGTCGGAATCAGACAATGACGATAAAAGGTATTTACTGGGGAGCGGCTGGAGAAGTTGTAATTAGAGAGAATTGTACATTTTTTGTAAAAATGCCGGATTTACCTCCATTAACGTTGTATGGTAGAATGAGCGTTTATGGAATATTGGTGAATGATTACATAATTGTAAGCAATGAGCCTGCGAGTAGTAGTGCGGCTGATTGGAATGCTTGGGTTCCCTATTTACAGATTCGAAGTAATGCCAAAGGTCGTGGGATGATTCAACGATATAGTTCAATTTCAGGAGGTGTGCTATGGGAGATGTATAACAGTGGTAATAGAGCTTGGCGTACGGTTGGTTTTCCGATGAAGAATTCCGTAAATATTTCTCAGATTACCGATGATATTGTAATTAGTGGAACTAATAGTGGCGATAATAGAGATTCATTCTTTTCTTTTAATACATCGTGTTCGTATTGTGCACCATCTATCAAATATTGGGATGAAAGCACCAGTGCATGGGCGGATTATACTTCGGGAAATACCGCGAATAAAATTCCCGTAGGTCAGGGCATATTGTTGTTTTTCCGAGGTATGGGGACTCAAGGTTTAGGAAATAACTTAGCTTCAGCTACGGCGGGATCTATGGATTTTAAAGGTCAAATTCATTCTGGAAGTAAGACGGTTAATTTGTCTTATAGTGGTTCCGGTTCTTTAAAGGGGTATAATTTGATAGCCAATCCCTATCCGGCCAATGTTGATTTTAATCTGATAACACGGAGCAATGTTGCCAATAAGTATTTAGTGTATGAACCGAAGCAGCGGATGTACAATGTGTATGATAAATCCAGTGGAAGTGTGGTATTAACAGGTTCTACTGCTTTTGAGGCATCCACAACCGCACAATCCAGTATTATAGAAATGGGGGCATCGGTATTTATGATCGCTACCGCATCCAGTCCAAGTGTAACTTTTGATGAGTCAGATAGAGTGTATACCCAGCCCAATGTTTCGGCTTTTCGCATGACTAATAATGTACCATGTAATCAGTTGAAAATAAAGTTAACGTACGAAAATGAATCGGCCAGCCCTTTGATGGACAAATGTTTGTTGGAATGGAATCAATCAGCTAACGGGGCCAAGGAAGGTTTGGATGCCAT
>CANGWH010000066.1 GCA_947457565.1 Flavobacteriales bacterium | reverse complement strand
GTATTGAAGGGTATGTCGGGCAGTTTAACCGCTGGCCAAAAACAAATACTATCAGACATTCAATTAACCGTAGAAGCAGCGCCTGGACCCACCTATGTGCTAAAAACCTTAGACGATGTTTACAAATACATGAACGAAGGCAGCCAGTTTAATCATAGGAACGGCTGTGTACCCGTGGGTTACGAAGCCCGATACCTAAAAAACAACGCTACATTAATGACCCATACTGGATTCACCTATAAAGTTAACGAGTGCTTATGATAGGATGGTATAAAATAAACGATTCTGTACGCCGATTATTGAGCCTATCGGCTATTTCAACCTGCTTGGTAATATTAAGTAGTTGCGAGCCGGAGCCCGAACCCGCACTATTATACAACGATAATGTTATTCCCTTTGAAATCGTGGAGGAGACGTTTCGTTTAGGAGCTCGAAGCACCGCATGGATCTCCAATAAATCGGTAATAACCAGAACATTCAAGCTTCCGCCTCGAACCGTATATTGGGCCTACTGGATGGGTGCCGGGCCTGAACCCGTGGCTGAACTAGCGAAAGTAGTAATCCCCGCTGCTGCCTCCAAGTTAACCAAAGATCCTTTTGTAGCCTATGCTTGGGGATTACTCGGAGCACTCAACTTAGTAAATTCTGGAACCTCTTCGGTTGATTTGTTTGTGCTGCCATCCAGTGAGTCTGGAGGATTTAACTTTCAAGATACTTTCCAGTCGTTTATCGCTAAACCCCAAACCAAAAACATTCACGATAAGTACATCGACATTCTTGACACCCCTACCGATAGCACAAACTCCATAACCTTGGGATTGCGAAACCCCAATTATGGTGCTGGCGTAGACGTTAAAATGAAAATTTGGGCCTTTGTGGTTAAACCTTTGTAAAATATGAATACACTATTAACCATGATGGGCGGACAAGAATGGACCATCATTCTAATCATCTTTATCTTTCTTCTAGCTTTTACTTTCTGGATTTTCTGGAAAATTAGAGAAAATGCCAAATTACGCACTGAAAATCGCTTGTTAAAGAAACAATTAGCAAAATATCAACTTGCAGAATTTGATCAGCTTAGAAAATCAGGTGTATTAACCGAAGAAGAATTTATAAAGAAAAAATCCGAATTGTTGAACGACTAAATTCTTTCAATTTTTCTTACTCCAAGTAACAGGTTCGCGAGATTTACAGAAGCAGAACTTCCATCCGAATTCTTTAGCTGTTCTCGTAACTCTCGGTAACCGGCTTGGACTTTTTCAAAATTGGCCGGATTGTAATTTGCATCCAATTGTTGCATCGACCCTACCAACCGATCCGGTGTTACCTCCTGCAAATGCTCTACTACCAATCCGCGGTTTAATAGAATATTTACCAAAGAAACCCATTTCAGTTTCACCAAGTTCCGAGCAACCCAGTACGAAATGGCATTTAACCGGTAAGCTACCACCTGCGGAACGCCCAATAAAGCGGTTTCCAACGTGGCCGTACCACTGGCTACCAACGCCAACCCTCTCCCCATGGTTTTTCGACGAATGGGCGCTATCAACGCTCCATCGCCCAATTGCATAAGCATGGAATAGGTAGCACCGAAAACTACTTGCACCGAATCGGCATCGGCCTTAGAAATTGCCTTTTGTTCAACCGCTCGCAGTAATACCTCTTGATAAAAATCAGCCGTCAACCCCGGAGCACCTGCCACCAGACACCTCGCCGATGTATCGTATTTTCTTGCCGATTGAATAAAAACTGGCAACAAACTGCTCACCTCATTCCTACGAGAACCCGGCATCAATAGTATAATCTTACTATCCTCCAAGTCTCTCATGGTCTCAGACTCTACCAAGGTGTCCAACTCCACATCCCAACCGCGGTTTTCATGAAATCGCTCAACAACCTCATCAATCTCATCAAAAATCGGATTACCCACGTAGGTGCAAGGCATACCCCTGCTTTCAAAATACGCCACCTCAAACGGGAAAATCACATACAACGCATCGATGCACTTGCGCATGGTTTTTATCCTTCCCTCATTCCAAGCCCACGCTTTGGGTGCGATGTAATAATGAACGGGTATACCGCGATGCTTAGCGAATTCTGCCAAACGCAAATTGAAGCCCGGATTATCAATCAATAATAACATATCCGGCTGCTCACGTAGAATATCTTCCTTGGCCTGAGATAAAAATCCCATTACCGCTCTGATGTTCTTGATTACTTCAACCAAACCCATGAATGCTCGGTCTTTGTAATGACTCAACAAACGCATTCCTGCTGCCTGCATTCTGTCACCCCCCCAACCTACCAATTCTAAATCCTGATTATCCGGCAACTTGGCTGCCCGTAGCGCTTTAACCACATGACTGGCATGCAAATCGCCACTGGCTTCTCCGGCAACCAAAAATATTTTCATGCGTTACAGTCCTAAGAAGACCATTTGCCCAGCTCGATGATTACCGCCCACAGCGTATGTGCGATGGTAGCAATCAACCAGCCTCGACCAAAAAACACTAACAAATGCCCAGGAATTTTCACCCCCAATGACGGCCAATTAATTTCATCTACCCGCATGATTAAGAAAAACACGCCGATATTCGCCGCAATGGCTAATTGGTATATCGAATTATAAAACCAACGCATGTTGGCAATCGCCCATAAAAAATTTTCTGGGGTTACCTGCTGTGCTAAAGCTATAAGAGCCCCCAAACCCAAAGGCAACGCAAAGGCTATCACTAAGCCCAATAACATCCAAAGAATTGTTTTACTGTTCATTTAAATCCCACTGATTAATGGTTGCAATTCGTTGATGATCGGTTAAATCAAACATGGTTGGCACCAAGGAAACATACCCGTGCTTTAAAGCCCACTCATCCGTATCATCGCCATGGTCTAAATTCACAAAATTGCCCGTCATCCAATAATAATCCCTGCCGAAAGGATCTTTGCGCTTATCAAAATCTTCCTTCCATTTTGCTTGCGCCTGCCTACACACTTTTATTCCCTTAATTTCTCCATCCTCGGGCACCGGAATATTCACGTTCAATAAGGTTCCATACGGCAAATCGTTGGCTAAAACACCCGCGATTATTTTACGAATAAACGGTTTAGCCACTTCGAAATTGGCGTTCCAACTGTAATCGCACAACGAAAATCCTATCGCTTTCATCCCGTCTATAGACGCCTCAACCGCCGCACTCATCGTACCCGAATAAATCACATTAATGGACGAATTACTGCCGTGATTAATCCCCGAAACCATCAAAGATGGCTTGCGAGTAAGAATCTTATCGATGGCGAGTTTCACACAATCCACGGGCGTCCCAGAGCACTGATAGGCATCTACTCCCTCGTACAAATCTACGGGCGTCATTCGTATGGGCTGATTGATGGTAATGGCATGGCCCATAGCACTTTGCGGCTTATCGGGGGCTACCACCAAAACATCCCCAAATTCCTTGGCTACAGAAATTAACGCGGCGATACCTGGAGCGGTTATCCCATCATCGTTACTCACTAAAATCAACGGCTTTTCTTGACTCATACGCTATACAAACCTACCACAAATTTTGCGAGCAAAAAAATCGTGTTACCTTTGCAGCGGCATGACAGACAAATACGCACAGCGCGGCGTTTCATCGCAAAAAGAAGACGTTCATAAGGCCATCGCCAAGGTGGACAAAGGTCTATTCCCCCACGCCTTTTGCAAGGTAGTACCCGATATCCTCAGCAACGACCCCAACAGTTGTTTAATCATGCATGCCGATGGGGCTGGAACCAAGAGTAGCTTGGCTTATGCGTATTGGAAAGAAACCGGCGATAGTTCCGTATGGGCAGGAATCGCTCAAGATGCGATTGTAATGAATACGGACGATTTGCTCTGTGCTGGAGTTACTGGACCGTTTATGCTTTCTTCCACTATCGGTAGAAATAAACAACTCATTCCCGGGGAGGTAATTGCCGAAATCATTAACGGCACGGAAGCATTCTGCCAAAATATGCGGAATCACGGCATTGAAATCTTTACCACCGGTGGTGAAACTGCGGATGTGGGCGATTTGGTAAAAACCATAATCGTTGATTCTACATTAATCGCCAAAGCGCAACGTTCCGATATTATCGATAACGCAAATATTAAAGCAGGTAACGTCATTGTTGGATTTGCATCCTACGGCATGGCTACCTACGAAACCGAATACAACGGGGGCATGGGAAGCAATGGTTTAACCAGCGCTCGTCACGATGTATTTTCTTCCGATTACCGGAATAAATACCCCGAAACGTACGATAATTCCTTGCCCGAAAACGTAGTGTATTGTGGCACCAAGCATTTCGCCGATACAATAGAAGGTTCGCCTATTAATGCCGGTAAATTGGTATTATCCCCCACCCGAACCTACGCTCCCCTGGTAAAAGAGATTTTTGCTCAGTTAAAATCCGAAATCAGCGGAATGGTTCATTGTTCAGGCGGCGGACAAACCAAAGTTTTGCATTTTTTGCAACAAGGTCACGTAATCAAAGACAATTTATTGCCAATCCCTCCCCTATTTCAACTTATCAAAGAGGAAAGCGGTACGGATTGGAAAGAAATGTTCCAAGTGTTCAACATGGGCCATCGTTTGGAAATTTATACAACTACCGATGCGGCGGAAGCCATGATAGACATTGCAAAATCATTCAATATCGATGCGCAAATTATCGGCAGAGTAGAGCCGTTGGATGGTAAAAAATTAAGCATTCAAGGACATTGGGGCAACTTGGAATATTAAGTCGAACCAATAAATTTTCATTTTTCGCGTTTACCTTTTATTGCCTTAACGTATTAAGGCCCCAATATCGTATGAAAAATTCATCCATAAAAAACACGGCCACGGCCTTTTCATTTTCCTTATTGGCCCTGCCATTGCAATCACAAGCCACCGGCAACGAAGTTTGGAACGAGAACAACCGATTCAAAAACAACACCACCTACCAAGCAGCGCCTGCACCTTTTGATGCAGATGATGCAGAATATGGAAGAGCTGCAGCTGTTTATAAAAGTAAAGAAAAAAAGAGAGCCGATGCCGCTACCTACCAATGGAGTTTTGGCGATGGTCAATCGGCCGACAAACGCTCCTTGATGCAAACCATACAAAACAACGTTAGCACTTATTACGATGGTAACGATATGGTATTTAATATCAGTGTGTTGTACAATGCCGCGGCGAATTCGCATGTTGCCATTTTTCATATCAACCAAGCCGGAAAAAAGGTACAGGAATTGGATAGTTTAATGCAAAAACGCATCAATAAATTCATCACTTCAGCGCAAACATTAGGATTGAAAAAAGAAGACTTTCACCTCGATATGATTGCCTTGGTGCCGATTTTCGAAAAAGAAAAAAAGACCTTTTCTAAAACCTATATGCAGGTTCCAAAAGGTTTTGAAATGCAAAAAAACCTACACGTAAAATTCAAGAATCCTGCCCATTTAGACGCCTTGTTCACCTTTGCCGCTCAAAACGAAATTTACGATTTAATCAAAGTTGAATACCAAGTAGATTCTACCGAAATGGCTTTACAAAGCATGCGTCAACGCGCTTTAAAAGTTCTAAATACTCGATTGAATAATGCGAAGCAAATGGGTATTTCCTTAGACACCTGTTTCCGTACGTATAACGAGAAGAATTACGAGTTTTATCCCATTGATCAATACATGCCTTACAAACCCTTGGCAATTTCCAGTATCGATGAATCTGAAACTGCACCCGCAAGCGGAGCCATTACCGCACCCGTTCAACGCAACACCATGTTTTACAATCAGTTACCTAGCAAAGGATTCGATGCCGTAATCAATCCATCGCCTTTACAACCCACCATTCAATTTGCCTACACCTTGCAAGTTCGCTACCGACTAAAGGATACTGTGGTTATTCAAACAAAAACAGAGGTTAAAAAACAAACGGATCTGCTCATCATCACTCCACAAGGTACCATCAAGGAGATTACCAAATAATCGAAATTCCGACAACCAACTGCCGGAAGCTACAAGTAATTATATCATAGAAGTTTAAAAAAAACCTGAACAGCATAGGTAACACTAACTGTTCAGGTTTTTTTTACAAATCCAAAATCGCCCAAGTTGGACAATGATCGGAATGCACCGCATTAGCATCAATTCCCGAAGCCGATAACGCCGATGAAAGCCCAGAAGGAATGCTTACATAATCGATCCGCCAACCTTTATTCTTGGATCTGGCATTCGCTCTAAAACTCCACCACGTATACAAATGAGGCTCTGGATTCAATGTTCTCAAAGAGTCCACCCAACCATTTTCAAACCATTTATCCATCCATGCACGTTCCTCGGGTAAAAAGCCCGTGCTATTTTTATTGCTTACAGGATCGTGAATATCGATGGCGCGATGACAAATATTGTAATCTCCGCATACCACCACTTTATCCGGTCCCAATTGGGCTTTCAATTGCTGAGCATACCCAAAAAAGAAATCCAAAAATTCATATTTCACTCCTTGCCTATCGTCACCAGAAGTACCGCTTGGAAAATATACACTCAATACGCTACCCCAAGAAAAATCGGCACGGATTACGCGTCCTTCGTTATCAAAAACCTCATTACCGCATCCGTATTCCACATGGAAAGCCTTCTCTTTACTGAGGATTCCCACCCCAGAATACCCCTTCTTCTGAGCCGAATACCAGTAGCAGTGATAACCCAAATCCGTAAACAACGATTCGTTAATTTGCTCCGGAAGTGCTTTCAATTCCTGAAAGCAGACCACATCTGCGTTGGCCGCGTTTAGGTAATCCACCAAACCCTTATCCGAAGCACTTCGAATCCCATTTACGTTGTACGATAGTATTTTTATCATGGTAACTTTCTATATTTTCTGTTTTTAACGCTTTCGGTCCCAACATTCCATTAACAGTAAATGTCCGTGTTTATATCGAATTTCAACAAATCCATCGGCCGAAACACGATTGGAACTTCCAGACCGATAAGGCAACTCCAAATCCATTCCTTGCAAGGGGTAATCTAAGTTTTCACTGTAGACTTCTTCAACCTTCCCGATGGGCATCAACGATAAATTGGTACCCGCTGGATACCATTTCCTAAAGTGCTTGGGCAAAGGATAAACCCGAGAATAATCGTCCAAAATTGAAACCGAAATCTCCGCCTGGTATTTGGGTAAAACGGACAAATTCTGAAACGTATGGTCCATCCTCCTGCCGGTTCCCCAAATAACATTGGCCGATGTATGTCCACGAGAAATTAAAAATTCAATCCCCTTTTCTAAATCCGTCTTTATCTGATCCGGAGCCAAAATTTTCTCCGTTCCGGTAGCCAATAAATGCTGCTCCCAATCGGCAACAAATAAATCAGAATCCAGCCCATGCGAATCAAAATCGCCCAACCAAGCATCGGCACGCAATCCCAATTCTTGAACCCGGTGCATCGCCCCATCCAACACCAACACATAGGGGCACCATTCCATCAATTCGTCTAACAACAACATAGAACAGCTCTCGCCGTTGGCAATAATTAAGGCCGACTCCTGGTTATCGCGAACGATGTGATGGGAACTCATACTTTTATCCACAAAGTTGCATATTTAAACGCATTTTATGGCATGCAGGCACGAATTTTGAAAGGAAATCGTTACATACTTAACTATGACAAAACCGCAGATACTTTGGGCCGATGACGAAATTGATTTATTAAAACCACACGTTTTATTTTTAGAGGGGAAAGGCTACGAAGTTCATTGCGTGAGCAGCGGAAGAGATGCCATTGAGGAAGTTAACAAAACCGATTACGATTTGGTGTTTTTGGATGAAAATATGCCAGGAATTTCCGGATTGGAAGCATTGCAGCAAATCAAACAACGCAGACCTTCTTTACCCGTTATCATGATCACTAAAAATGAGGAAGAACACATCATGGAAGAGGCCATCGGTTCTAAAATCGCCGATTATCTCATCAAACCGGTGCACCCCAATCAGATTCTTCTCGCCTTAAAAAAGAACCTCGACGAAAAACGATTGGTAACCCAAAAAACCACCCAAGGCTACCAACGCGAATTCATGCAGATTGGCATGTCGGTGAGCGATAAATTAAACTTCAACGAATGGAAAGAGGTATATAAGAAACTGGTTTACTGGGAGATAGAATTGGATTCAAACGGGGAAGAAAGCATGCGCGAAATTCTCGAAACCCAAAAATCTGACGCTAACCGTAATTTTTGTCGATACGTAACCGATAACTACATCGGCATGTTAAAACAAACGGGGGATGACGGACCGATAATGAGTCACAATTTGTTTCGCAGAACCGTTAATCCGTTGTTGGACGATAATTTACCCGTATTTTTTGTGTTGATGGACAACCTGCGATTTGATCAATGGCGTGCCATTTCAGACATTTTGCAGGAGAGGTACCGAGTTGATTCCGAAGACATGTACTTCAGTATCTTACCAACGACCACCCAATATTGCAGAAACGCCATTTTTAGCGGATTACTACCCTCGGAAATCGAAAAACGATTCCCCGATAAGTGGAGTAACGACGAAGACGAAGGCGGTAAAAACTTATTCGAAAAGGAATTTGTAGAAGATTTGCTTAAACGATTACGCAGAGATGTGAAATTTAGTTATACCAAGGTTACCAATTTAGAGGGGGGTAAAAACCTGGTTGACCAAATACCCAATATGCTAAAAAACAAACTCAACGTATTGGTTTACAATTTCGTGGATAGCTTTTCTCATGCCCGAACCGATGTAAATATCGTACGAGAATTGGCCGAAGAAGAAGCCGCCTACCGCAACGTAATGGCCACATGGTTCAGGCATTCTCCGCTTTGGGATGCCTTGCAACGCTTGGCAGACAAACCGTGTAAAGTAATTATCACCACCGATCACGGTAGTATCCGCGTTAAAGACCCCATCAAAATTGTAGGCGATAAAAACGTAAATAGCAACTTACGATACAAACAAGGGAAAAATATTACCTACAATCCCAAAGAGGTCTTCGAAGTTAAGAAACCCGTAGATGCATTTTTGCCCACCCAGCATTTGTCCAGTGCCTTTGTTTTTGCTACGGAAAACGACTTTTTCGCTTATCCAAACAACTACAACTATTACGTTAACTACTACAAAAACACCTTCCAACACGGCGGAATAAGCCTAGAGGAAATGTGTTGTCCGTTAGCGGTACTTAGTCCGAGATAAACCGCTGGCAGTAACATGTTACCCTTACTGGAACATTCTTTTTCAGAAGAAACCATCCATGCTCAAATCGGAGAATTATCCCAGGTACTTCTCTGTATTGAGGCTATGGGCGCCCAAGAATTCTATGTGTTGCGTGGAGAAGTGGGTGCCGGAAAAACAACCCTAAGTCAGCAATTACTTGCTAGTCGGGGGATTGCTGATGCGGTAATGAGTCCAACGTTTAGTTTAGTAAACTCGTACACCTTACCTAACGGGACCAAATTGTACCACCACGATTGGTATCGAATCAACGAAGCGGGGGAATTGTTCGATGCCGGCATAGAAGAAATACTAAACGAATTCCCGAGCGTACATTTGATCGAATGGCCTGAAATTGGCGATTTCTTACTGCGCGATTTGTTAGTAAATTTCAACGCTAAGGTGCTTGAAATTCAAATCGAACATCAAGACAATCAACGAAAATATCGATTGCTCCAGTACCACTAATCCTTAACGGACTTTAACTACCGGCCGAAACCCAACCATAGGCAATGGCTCACGGGTATAAACCAAGGCTCTACTGCCTGGGAATAATACCTCACCTACATCCAAAAAGGAACCACCTTTTACTACCATCATATCCCCTACGGTGGTGCTTGTCATCTCCGCAACATTCCCAAAGATATTGTAGCAACCCGCATCGTTGGGCCAATATGAAAAAACTGGTGTCGCGTATAATCCCCCATCGCTTGCCAAATCTAACGACGATGTAATTTTATTATCATCGTTATTACCCAAACTATCCGTTTTGGTCAGATTCGCATTTGGAGCTTCGCCACTTACTTTATTTTGACTGGATTTTTCCTTTGTGTAGTTAGGATTCTTAGGTTCTCTGTATCCTGTATGGTTAGCTATGTATACACCTTTTTCGTTGCGCCAATACTTGTTAACACTGGGTTTGTAGTACGAATTACGCTGATCATTTTCGTAACTAGCGGCTTGTATCCACTCCATTTCCGTGGGCAACGAAACCACTACATCCTTTCCCGATAAACCCGAAAGCTGCTTACTCAACCATTGGCAATAGGCCATGGCTTGGGGTTGCAGTAAACTACCCACTGGGTAATCGGAATACGCTGGATGAAATAAGTAATATAATGCCATGGGGTCGTTATAACTAAACGTTGAAATATTGTATTTCCAACCCGATACATCCGGGAAAACGGGAATTCCATTGTAGGTTATTTTCTCCATAGCCAACAACTCGTGCAACATCTTTTCGTTGTTGTTTATGGTGTCTTTTACATACTGAATCAGTATCCTACCAAAAGATTTCCCTGTCGCTAATTTGGTTCGGAAAGCATCCGGCCGTAAAAAGTGATTCTGCAGTGCACTCAAAAAACTATCGGAGAAATTACCGTCTTTATCCATCAAGACTATCCGAGGATTCAACTGACGCATTTTCTCCAACAAAACATCCGTTACAAAATCTAAGTATTCTTTGTTGGTAATTTCATGATTGAAAATGCACACGCATTTGGGTGCGGCATAAGGAAGCAAGGGTTCAATATCTTTAGCAACATTGTTTTTGAAAATTCGCTTGCCCTCGTTGGGTCCTTTCCAAACAACCGAAGCCCCTTCCAACCAAGTGTACGAATAGCCACCGGTATGCTGCACTTTCCCACCGGCCGGAGCATATGCCAGATTCAACTCCAACCATTCCTCCCAGTTTTTATTCTGCTTTTTTGGATTATCCTCCTCACCCGACTTCCCCGATGAATTAACAAACAAACCCTCCAAGGGATCGTAGTGTTGAGCATTTAAAGGAGAACAATTAAAAACTGCGCCAAGAAAAACTGCGCTAAAAATAAAAACTAAACTAAATCTATTTGATTCTCTCAAGGTTGAAATTGTATTTACACTTAACGTAAAAGCAAAACGAATTCGGTAGAGAAATATTCTTAAATGAGAAATAATCCTAAATGCTAACTATCCAATAAAAAGAAGTATTTTAAAATGAAAACTATTCTAAAATGTGGCCCGCTCCATAATGGTATCACCCCCTAATTTCATCTCCAAATAAAAACACTTGGGAATGAGGTTTCTAATATCACTGAATTTGTGGCTGATACGCTCTCCACAGCCAGTGGTTACCCCGATAGGCATCGGCAACAACCCTCCCATCTCCAATATCTGGCACTTGAACCACCCCTTCTTCGTTGAATACTACCCATATCCAAACTCTCTCTTTTAGGTTTGATTCCTTTGCAGTTTTAAACCAGTTCACTACCTCGTTCGCCGACAACACCGGAAAAGCATTAGGACTTCCAACGTGATTATTTAATCCATCCATAGAACAAAAACGAATCCGATTTCTATCTGCTTCTGGTAATAATAAGGAGTTCAACCACAACCCTTCTCCCTTGCCCGATACAATAATCCAGGATCTAGGAAATTTCTTCAATAAAAACTGATATGCTTGCAACGTGGTATGCTGCCAATAATCACCCGAGAAAGGAAAATCATCACACCATTTATTAACGCTTAAAATACCAGCACTCCCCAAATTATTAAATCGCGGGTTTGTAACTCTTCCTCCAGTTTCCGAGGTTCCTTCTGCATTTTCATCCAAATCACTAATACCCTGTATATGATTTCCGGTATCCATAGTATGGATGTCCGGCCCAGCGACATCAACAGATGTTAATTCGTCCTTCGATTTCTGTTTATCATCCATAAATAATCGAGCTAAAACATTAAAATCCGAACTTGCCGAAACATACCCCAAGGATAATTTTCCTTTTTGAATATCCTCTTTGTTGGGTTCGATTATAGAAAAAATACAATATCCCGCCAACAACAAATGAATGGGAATTAACCGTTTATGATTAATAGCCGATGCCCCAATTCCAATAAAAGT
>CANGWH010000065.1 GCA_947457565.1 Flavobacteriales bacterium | reverse complement strand
TAATTATTAAAACGAAAAAATTAGTCTAATTTTATACTATGATTTCCTGTTGTTTTCAAATGAGTCTGTATAGTGTTTGCAAAGAGTCATGCTGAGCACTTCATTTCTATAATTTTGATTAACCTACTGAGATAGTCCCTGTTTTTTTTGTGTTTAGTCCTAGTAATTAGATTAAAAAGCCCTAGCTGCCAGCTAGTAGAGTGGCTTTTAAACAAAAAATCCTCCCGTGAAGAGAGGATTTTTCGGTGGGCCCACCTGGGCTCGAACCAGGGACCACCTGATTATGAGTCAGGTGCTCTAACCGACTGAGCTATAGGCCCGTTTAGAGGCTGCAAATATACAAAAAATCTGCGCTCAACAAATCCTTTTTGTTAATTATACCTAAACCCTTGGTTGTCACTTTATTTGATGCTAATTTCGCCATAGATAATCGTTCCATCCTGTGAAAACTCTATTATCCATCGGCTTGCTATCCGTCCTTTCATGGCTTCCCAAATCCACCACCGAAGAATCAAACCAATGGAAACATACCCGTGAAGGGGATGGAATCATCGTTTATACCCGTGGTGGAGAGTCGTCTGGATTCAAAGAAATCAAAGCCACCGTAACCATGGATTGTAGTTTGCAAACTATGGTAGCAACCCTTACGGATTACAATAACTACAAAAACTGGATCTATTCTACCTCACAATCGTATACGGTCACCAAAGTATCGGATTTTGAAAATGTGGTGTACCAATATATCGATGCGCCTTGGCCTTTGTCCGACAGAGACGTATGCATGCGTATCAAATTGGCCCAAGATCCCAAAACACTCAACGTCACCATCGATTCCAAAAGCGAAAATTCCTTGAAAGACTTGGTGAGTGGAGTAGTGCGCGTACCTTACAATTTTGCTCATTGGGATATCGTGCCGATTGCAAAAAATAAACTTTCCTGCACGTATACGCTGAAAACCAATCCCGGCGGAGCAGTTCCTGCTTGGATTGCCAATATGTTTATTACCGATGGACCCTACGAGAGTATCCTGAAATTAAAATCGGTGGAAATTAAAAAGGCTCAATACACAAACGCGAAAAACGCAAAAATCAAAGAAAAGTACTAGGTGGAAATGACGAGGAATTAGCAGTTGATTATGCTGCTAATAGAATAAATTGGAAAGCAAATTAGCTTCGTGGTGCATTTGTTTTAATCGTTTAACCTTACGAAATTCGTTGGTTACTGTGTTAAGGAATACGCTATTGCACTTTCCACTCTTTGCTACCTGATACAATCTTGCGAACATTGGTAAAAAACAGGGTAGCCTTTTCTAAGTCTTCACCGCGGAGCATGCTGAGTTGTTTTTCGGTGAGTATATAATAGCCTTTGCGCAATCCATGTTGGGGAGAAGCGGTCTGTAATCGCCAAACCCAAAAGGGTAAATATTCCGTACCTACCAATTCTACCTTACCATTCTTTTTCCGAAAGCTCAATTTTACCAAAATTCCACCGTCGCGGTTGATATCGCGCTGATTAGAAACAAAATTCCCCAAACTGTAGGCTACAGGCACAGAAATGCTATCACGTTTTCCTTTTTTGGCAATCTTGATGGTCTTTATCGGTTGAACCACATGCGGATGCATTCCGATGATGGCTGTGGATCCTAATCGCGCTAAAAGATTGGCCGTGTTTCGTTGATCTGCATTTTCCGATGTAATGTATTCTACACCCCAATGCATTACAGGTATTACCGCATCGGCCTGTTTTACCCGCATGGAAGCAAAATCATTCATGATCCACTGAGTATCGATCATATTCACAATATTGGGGTGTTTTACCACCAAGCCGTTGGTTCCATAAGTGTAATTTAATAGGGCAATTTTGCAGCCTTTCACATTCACAATAGCGGGGTAGGTTTGTTTTCGAGAGTTAGTATCTAAAAAGGTGCCGGTATGAGGAATTCCTAAACTATCCAAAACCCTAAGGGTGCGTTCCAATCCGTCTTTGCCTCGGTCTTGGGAGTGATTGTTGGCTGTAACCAGAAAATCAATGCCCGATTTTTTAATGGCCGAAGCATAGGCATCGGGCGATGAAAATTGTGGATATCCGCTGTATGGTTCGCCAGCTAACGTAACTTCTAAGTTGGCAACCGCATAATCGGCCGAGGATAGGTAAGGGGCGATGAACTGAAACCAGGGTTCGTATTCGTAGCGTTGGGTGGAGTCGTTCCACGCCGCCGAAATCATAGGCTGGTGCCCCATCAAATCGCCACCAAAAACTAAAGTGAATGTAGTGTCTGGCGCAGGTCCTTGCTTGTTCTTTTGAGCAGTATTTATGGATGCGTTGGATGAAAAAGCCCAAATACCTAGCGAAATAAGTAACAACACCGTACTGGAATACAACAGTTTTCGATTCATGGATAAATAAAGGGGCAATTTACAGCAAAATCGGGAGTTTAGGATTTACAAAAGAGGTGTAAATAAAAATACCTACAATTGGGTATTGATTTCAATAAATGGGTATTATATCTTTCAGCTTTTTTCTATGCGACTAAAATTCAATGGGTTACTCGTGTTGTTGCTGCTTTCGGGATGCCTAACTGCCCAAGATGTTTTTTTAAAAGGCCGGTATGTGCATTTGGGAGTGCACAGCAGCGGATCGTTTGGCACAGCCAATAGCGCTCCAACCGGGTATGTGGCAAGAAGTGCTGCAGGTCAACTCGGGTTTGTTTGCGATGTAGGGAAAGACGGTTTTTCGGTAGGTACTCCCAATTTTATAGGTGATTATTTTGTTCCTGGTTCTCCCGAAGAGGGCTGGGGATTGCAATGGAATACCAGCGCTGCCGGTACTACCCGTAGAAATTTTAATAATTTTGGTTTGATGGGGGTGAGCGATGTTGCTCGAAATAGTCATACAAAAACGGTTTTAAATGGCTCCCAGCGAGCCGAATGGCAAGGAACAGCCACATCAGGAAGCCAGAAAGCATTGGTGCAGCAAACCGTAATATTGGACAGTTTGGATCAATTTTTTACGATACAGATTTTAATAAAAAATGTTGGAACTGATCCTTTGTATGGATTGAAATACTTTAGAAACGTAGACCCGGATCATGAACAAACAATCACGGGAGACTATACTACAATAAATTACGTAGAAAACCAACCGGGTTGGGGGACCAACAAAGATGTAGCTACGGTAGTTGCATTGGGACGGGTGTATAAATACCCGTGTATTTTAGGTGCGGTGGATAAGCGGGCCAAGGTTTCGGTAGGCGGATTTTCAGTAAGAACTCCAGACGATGTTTTAGGGTATACGGGTAGTTGGACCAAATCCAACCCTTATGATGGGGATGTGGCTATTTCGTTGGCGTTTGATTTAGGAAAACTAGATCCTGGGAAATGCGTGACGTTTGTTTATTTCTATTCGTTGCAGTCTATCGTACCTAAATCCGTAGGCTACGATTTGAAGTTTGTGAACACCATTTCTGAGGATAAATTCAA
The DNA here is from genome assembly GCA_947457565.1 of Flavobacteriales bacterium. Classification (GTDB taxonomy): domain Bacteria; phylum Bacteroidota; class Bacteroidia; order NS11-12g; family UBA955; genus JAGKXC01. The sequence goes on along the minus strand of CANGWH010000065.1, from coordinate 8,860 downwards.
AACCAGTGAGAAGTTTAATAGTAAAAAATACTGCTTTAGGGATACTGTGGTACAGATTAAATCGGACAAAGTAGGCGGTTCTATTGATTTTGTGGACGAAGTATTGTGGGATACCGATAATAATGGGTCGTTTGAAAAAAAGGGAGATTCCATTGAAATTAAATTTCCTGGATTTAAAAAGCATACCTTCAAACAGCGCATCGTGTTTTGCGACGGTAGTAGTATTGATTCGGTTTATACCATCACATTACAACCCAAGCCCACGGCCGTTTTTCAAGTGTCATCAGCCAATCGATGTTTTAATGAGCATAAAATAGAAATTACCAACAAATCCAAGCACATCCGGGATACGATTGTTAAATATTATTGGTATCGAAACGATTCCTTGTTTTCCACCAAAAAGTTCCCCGATTTGCACAAAATATCGGTATTCAAGCCTTCTTATTTATACAAATTAAAATGCTCTACCGATTTGCAATGTTTGGATTCCATAATTGTTCCGATGGTATTATTGCCTTCGCCCAATTTGAAAGTAGGAATGGTGGATACAATAGGATGCAAGAAAGGCAATCGATTTACTACTAAAAACACCTTGAGTATACCCATGGGTAAGGTTAAAGAAGCCATAGCATGGGGCGACGGTTTCTTTGATACTTCGGTTTCCAACAGTACTCATACCTATGCTAATTATGGGAGATATACGGTAAAAACAACGGCCGTATCGGACAGCGGTTGTACGGCGGCCGATTCAGTGAAACTTCATGTTTTTCCGCAGGCAATTGTTTCGATGCAATTTAAAGACACCCTTCAATGCATTAAAGGAAATAAGTTTATCGCAGCCCAACGCGCTTCGGTACCCTATGGAAGCCTATCGTACAGCTGGCGCAGCAATGCCGTAGCCGCCGTTTCCACCGATACAAGTTTTATTTTTAAAGCAAACAACTGGGGATCGTATTGGATAGAACTAGCTACACAAACCAATTACGGTTGCAAAGACACCCAACGTAGAATGTTATTTGTAGCGCCGCAACCAGTGCAATCGGTAATCGTCTCCGATACCCAACAATGCCTTAAAGGAAACCAATGGACAATTCAGGATAAATCCACCGTGCTAACCGGATCGTTGAAACGATATTGGGAATTTAACGGATGGAAGGATTCTGGGGTTAATTGGAAAGTAAGTGCTACAAAAGAAGGAACTTACACGCTGTTAATGCGTTCGATTACCAATTATGGATGTTCTGATACACTGAAACGAATGTATACCGTGCATCCCCAAGTTTCAGTGGATTTTGCCATCGCCAACGATTCCCAATGTGTTTATAAAAACGAATTCAAAACCAGCAATCTGTCTAGTATTGCTTATGGGAACTTCGTCAGTAAATGGGTATGGGGCGCCAATGAATGGGTAGAAACCTCGTTGAATTCTACCGCAAAATTTCCCAATTTTGGTGAACGCTCCATAAGTTTACATACCCAAACGGATAAAGGCTGTAAGGATACTGGGGTGAAAAAAATATGGATATTACCCACGCCGGTACCTAATTTCTCGGGTAATTTTACCGATCGCTGTTTAAAAGGGAATCTATATACAACGATTAATAATTCAAGTATTCCTCAAGGCACACTCTCGTACCAATGGAAAATATCGGATTCTACATCGTTCAATACACCTACAATATCCAAGCGATTTGCACTGCCCAAATCCTATCAAGTGAAGTTAATTGCAGTAAGTGGTTTTAATTGTATGGATTCTACCGAAAAAACAGTAATAATTCATCCACAAACGGATGTTAAAATAGGAGTGGTTAAAGACTCACAATGTTTATCGGGTAATAGCTATCAAATGATCAATAATAGCTCAGTGGCTACAGGTTTAGTTAGTTACGCTTGGACATTAGACGAAGGGAAGGTCTCTGCATTAAAAACACCATCGGCTATTTCCTATGGGTATTTCGGTAAAAAGAATATTCAAGTAATTGCAACCACCGATAAAAATTGTCTGGATACGTTTAAGCGACTGTTAACAGTAAATGATCAGCCCAAAGCCTCGATACAATACTCATTAATTGATAGTTGTATGCGGTACAATCGGATTCAGTTATACAGTACTTCTACCATTCAAGAGGGTTCCTATAATATTGTTTGGACTATAGAAAATCAGAAATTTACTGATCCTAGTTATTGGTTATATCATTTCAGTAAAATTGGCACATTCCCGGTGAAGCTAAAGGTAACTTCAGGTTTGGGTTGCGAGGATTCAACTGCGATTAACGTAAATATTCATCCAACGCCTACAGCGAGGTTTACGGTGGATTCTATAGTTTGTTTCAAAGGCAGCGGTATGAATACATTTAACCTCTCAACACTAGTAAGTGGAACAATGAGCTATCAATGGTTTGATGGTATTGGTAACAGCGTTACTGGTAATACCATTAATAATTATAAATATCCCAGTATCGGTAATTTCCCTGTTTCCCTAGTAGCAACTTCGAATAAATTCTGTAGAGATACGTTCAGCAAATCCACCCGTGTAGTGAAAAATTCGTATTTAGATATTGGTTCATCCAATGCTGTAAGTTGTTTTAAATTCAATCGGTTTACAATTAATCCAGTAAATGCCAATGCATTGGTTAAGCCCATTAGCAATCAGTGGAATTGGGGCGATGGTTCGATAACAACAGGGTTGCAAAGCGCTCATTCGTATTCGGCTCCGGGCACCTATGCGCTCACGGTTTACACGCTAAATCAAGAAGGTTGTACGGATACATTATACAAATCATTGTTAGTAAGAGATGCAATTGTATTGGGAGCCTCTGGTGATTCGGTTTGTTTTCCTTACTTAAATCAATTGGTTTCATCGTCCTATTGCGGTAATGACCCTGTGGTTCGGCATACCTGGAAAATCGGCAATCAAACGGTAGACGGTCAAGCGGTATCCATTAAAATGCCAAGGCCAGGGTATTATGCGGGTACGCTGAGTGTTGAAACCCAATCGGGCTGTAAAGACACCCTTCCCTTAAATCGTGTGCTTAAAGTTAAGCCTAAGCCCGTGGCCGATTTTGAATTAGATTCGTTTGTGCCACAGCAAGTAGATATGCATATTTGGCTGAAGAACAAATCCAGCTGGGAAGTAGTAAATTGGGATTATCGGGTAACCAATTCCATGCAAAGTAATGCAACTAATCCAACCTTTACATTCCAAGATACCGGATATAAAACGGCTTGGTTAAAAGTTATTAGCAATGAGAACTGTTTGGATACGGTTGAGAAAATCATCGGACCATTTTACCCATTACATTTTCAATATGTACCAAACGTATTTACCCCCAACGGCGATGGACTGAACGATTGCTTTGCGCCAACGGTTTCGCCCTATTTATCCCGATTCGACTTAGAAATCTTCAATCCATGGGGTCAATTGATTTATCAAAGCAACAATTTTAAAGGTTGTTGGGATGGCGTATATGGGGATAAAGAAGCTTCTGCGGGAGCCTATATTTTTGCTTTGTATATAATCGATAAAAATGGTTTTAAACATACCGAACGAGGAACGTTTATGTTAATACGGTAATCGCTAGTATTTATTCTCAATGGGAATTTCATTGTTTTATTTACCACCCGCGTGATTATTGGCACCCAGTGATAGAGTTGTAATAAATCATCAAATGGTGATAACCTGTTTATTGCGGTAGTTAACCCTTGATATAAATTCGTGAAGGATCAATTTTATTGGAATCTTCATGGAGTTAACGTCAAAATTACCAGGATATGGAGCATCGATATTTTCGGTTATGTCGGGCTTGGCCGTGAAGCATCAAGCCATTAATTTATCCCAAGGATTTCCGGAGTTTAATCCGCCTATTGAATTACAAGAAGCGGTGGCCGATGCTATGCGAAAAGGGAGAAATCAATACGCTCCGATGCCTGGAATACCCGAATTGCGGGAGTTGTTGGCCCTGAGAATTAACGAATGGCGTTCGGTTTCGGTAAATCCAGAAACAGAGATTACCGTGGTTCCTGGTGCCACCGTTGGATTGTACGTAGCTCTAACTGCCTTGGTGAGGCCGGGCGATGAAGTAATCATCGTGGAGCCAGGGTACGATTCCTATGCTCCCGTGATTGAATTGAATGGGGGTGTGGTGAAACGAGCCAATTTGAAAGTAGATGCTCTGCAACGCGGAGAATCGCCTTGGCCTTGGGAGGAAGTAAAAAGCTTGTTATCCAGCAAAACTCGTTTGGTAATTATCAATACCCCGCACAATCCTTTGGGCTGTATCATGGAAGCCGATGATTGGAAACATTTGGTAGATATACTCAAAGATTCCGAAGCTAAGGTGCTGTCCGATGAAGTTTACGAGCACATGGTTTTAGACGGTAAGCAGCATATTTCTGTAGCGCAAATCCCTGAATTAGCCCATAAAGCTGTAGCCGTTTCTTCCTTTGGAAAAACCTTTCACGCAACAGGTTGGAAATTGGGGTATTTATGTGCTCCCAGCTATATATCGGTTGAATTGAGAAAGGTGTTTCAGTTCCTAGCGTTTGCCGCCAATACACCAATGCAAGTAGGAGCGTATCAATTTTTATTGGAAAACCCCGATTACGAATTCACGGTGGCTCAGCTGATGCAACAAAAACGGGATGCGTTTTTAAAGCAGTTGACTAACCCGAATATTGAATGGTTACCCTGCCAAGGTGCCTATTTTTTAGTGGCCGATATAGGGAAGATTGCCACGAAAAGTGATGCCGATTTTGCTGTTGATCTAACCGTAGAAAATGGATTAGCGAGTATTCCATTGAGTGCCTTTTCCAAGTTGCCACTACCCGGGACTTATCTGCGATTTTGTTTTGCAAAAAACGACGATACCCTGCACAAAGCGGCCCAAATAATCAATCAATTAACAGGCCTGATAAACCCATAGATGTCATGAATGGTGTTTCTTCCATACCCCCGTTGCATACCTATTTGATTCAAACAGATTTGGCATGGGAAAACGCAAAAGCAAATCGCTTGCGCTGGGAATGGCACCTGAAGCAAATTCCGTCAAAATCATTAGTGGTATTACCAGAAATGGCTTCTACGGGGTTTACTATGCAGCCTAACTTGCATGCAGAATTTGCCGATAGCGATACTATGAATTGGTTAAAGGATAAAAGCGATGATATTTGTATATGCTTGTCTTTATCGTTTAATGAAGATGGTAATTTTTATAATCGTTTTTTTGCAATAAATAACGGTGAGGTAATCTGTCAGTACGATAAAAAGCATCTTTTTTCGTATGCAAAGGAAGACCAATTTTACGGGTCAGGGAATCAAACTTCGGTTTTTACATATCAAGGTTGGAAGATTGTGCCGGTGGTGTGTTTCGACCTTCGTTTTCCGGCTTGGATTAGGAAAGCATTTCTAAATTCGGCCTCTAACAATTCCTCAGATTCAGTTCCCGAAATATTACTAGTGGTTGCCAATTGGCCGCAGGCGAGAATGGCAGCTTGGGATACGTTATTGAAAGCTCGAAGTATCGAAAATCAGTGCTATACCATTGCCGTAAATCGGGTAGGTCTGGATGGAAATGGAATCAAACATTCAGGCAGATCGCAGGTGGTGTCCTTCGATGGGGAATATTTGTTGCCCCCATTTGAGCGAGAAAGTTTGGCTCAGGTAACTTTGGAACATAAACCTTTGTTGAATTTCAGGGAGCGTTTTCCGTTTTTGGTGGAGGCTGACTTCAATCTATTTTAATGGAATAATTCGATTCCATCGTATTTAATCGAATTGCTTGTAAATTACCTTATTTTTGCAGCGTGAACGCAGAACAACATAAAGATATAAAAGGCCGTGCAGAGGCTTTGAGGAGGTATCTTTGACTTGGATAGAAAATTAGCGGAAATCGCAGACGAAGAATCGCAAACCTTAGACCCAGGATTTTGGGACGACCCTAAAAAAGCGGAAGCGCACATGCGTAAAATCCGTGAAAAGAAGATTTGGACCGAAGCTTACGGGCACATTGAATCCATCATGGGTGATTTGGAGGTTTTGGCGGAATTTCAGGAAATGGGAGAGGCAACGCCAGAGGAAGTACATCAACAATATGAAAACCTAATTACAGCAGTAGAGGAGTTGGAGTTTAAAAATATGCTCCAAAACGAAGAAGATAAGCTGGGTTGTGTACTGGAAATCAACGCGGGTGCCGGTGGAACAGAAAGTTGCGATTGGGCAGAGATGCTTATGCGTATGTATTTAATGTGGGGCGAGAAGAATGGAATGTCGATTTCCGAATTGGACCGACAAGATGGGGAAGTAGCCGGAATAAAAAGTGTATCGCTGGAATTTAGAGGTGATTTTGCTTTCGGATACCTAAAAGGAGAAAATGGGGTGCATAGGATGGTGCGGATTTCGCCGTTCGACTCCAATGCGCGCCGGCACACGTCGTTCGTGAGTGTGTACGCTTATCCTTTAGTAGACGATACCATAGAAATTGAGATTAAGCCTTCCGAAATTGAATTGCACACCTCACGAAGCGGTGGTGCCGGCGGGCAGAACGTGAATAAGGTTGAAACCAAGGTGCAATTAACCCACATCCCCACCGGTATTGTAGTAGTTTGTCAGGTGGAACGCAACCAGCTTGGTAACCGCGAACGCGCGATGCAAATGTTGAAATCGCGCTTATACGAATTGGAAGTATCCAAACGAAATGCAGCTAGAGCCGAAATTGAAGATTCAAAAATGAAAATCGAGTGGGGTTCTCAGATTAGAAACTACGTATTCCATCCGTATAAGTTGATTAAAGACGTGCGAACTGGCGAGGAGACTTCCAATGTACAAAACGTGATGGATGGCGAACTTTGGCCATTCATTAAGAGCTACTTGTTAGCCGCCAGTGGTGGCGAATTGAAAAAGTAGCCAAACGGTCTTCCTTCCTTACTTACTTATTCTTCAAGGCTAAATCGTAGGTCTCTAAACAACGAACTCTAGCGTGTGCGTGGTCTACAATCGGACCAGTGTATGTTAAAGAATCAAATTCAGGAACCCACTTTCTGATATAGGTCTTTTGCTTGTCAAATTTATCAGTTTGTGCCGTTGGATTAAATATTCTAAAGTAGGGTGCCGCATCTACACCAGATCCTGCCGCCCACTGCCAACCGCCATTATTGGAAGCCAATTCAAAGTCGAGTAACTTCTCGGCAAAATAGGCTTCTCCCCATCGCCAATCAATCAATAAATGCTTGGTTAGAAAGCTCGCCACAATCATTCGAACCCGATTGTGCATGAATCCGGTAGTATTTAGTTCTCGCATGCCCGCATCTACGATTGGATAACCGGTCTCGCCGTTTTTCCATGCCTCAAACTCCAATTCGTTATTTCGCCACTGAATTAAATCGTATTGGGGTTTAAAAGAGCCACTCACCACATGGGGGAAATGCCACAAAATTTGCATGTAAAAATCCCGCCAAATCAATTCGTTCACGAAGGTTTGATTCAGGTTTATAGCCTTGGCTAATTTTTCTCGAATGCTTATGGTGCCGAAGCGGAAATGAAGTCCTAATCTTGAGGTGCCCTGTATGCCAGGAAAATCTCTATTTTCGCTGTAGTTGGCGATGGTTTGTTGCGAAACCGTTCTGTCCGGATAGTTGAAGGGAAACGCCTCAAAACCCATAGATTCCAAGGTGGGAATTTCAGCAACCAATCCTAAGGTAAGTTTGAATTTATGGGTAACAATATCAAATAAGGGCACATTTTCGCCAAAGTTGATCAAATCCAGCCCTTGCAGTTGATGTTCCGAAGGAAAATGGGTGGTGAACTCACGGCTATTTCTGTGTTGTAGCAAATCCTTTTCTAGTCTAGCCATCCATTTCCTGCTGTACGGAGTAAAAACAGTATAGGGCTTCCCGTCGTCTTTCACCACTTCACTACCTTCGTATATGCATTGGTCTTTAAAGCTATAAAAAGTACATCCGTTTTCCATCGCAAATTGATGTACTTTCTGATCGCGTAGGATAGCCGATGGTTCGTAATCACGATTGCAGAAAATTGCATTTACATCTCCGAAGGCAATTCGCTCCTTCCATAACTCCACTGGATCGCCATACCATACCTCTAATTGATTTCTATTGTTGGATTTATCGCTAATTTCAGATTTTAATCGATGCAATTCTTGGTGAATAAACTGAACCCGAGCATCTTTGTTAGGCAACTTCGATAAAATGTTTTTATCGAAAATGAAAACACAACGAACCGGTATTTCCGATTGCAATGCTTGGTATAGTCCGTGGTTGTCGTTTAATCGCAAATCCCTGCGAAACCAAAAGAAGTTAATTTTTTTCATGTCCGTTATACACTAGGGTTGTTGGATAAATGTTGAATGGCCTGATGAATGGTAGCGTACTGGAATTTGAATCCAGCATCGGTAAGCTTTTTGGAACTTACGCGCTGATTCGTTAAGGCTAAAACCGACCGATCGCCCCAAGCAATCCTCATAATAAATCCGGGAATTACGGGTCTGATGTGCAACGACTTTCTCCCCGACAACCAGCGCAGGCTTCGCCAAACTCCGTTTAAAAAATTGCCCAATAACTGTAAACCTTGCAACATCGTACTCCCACCAGCTAAATTCAAGGGGTATTGTTCCACCGCGAGGCCCACATCTTTTTGCAAACTCACATTGGGTGAAACTCCATTGTAAATACCCGATGGAATTAACCCTTGCGAAGACTCTATGAATATCTTGGCTAAATCTTGAACATGTATCCAGCTCCAAACATTGTTTCCGCTACCGGTACTGCCCACCATGCCGCTTATGATGTATTGATAGTAGCAGGCTTGTAGCAATTTAGATCGGTTCGATAATACCAAGCCAATGCG
>CANGWH010000064.1 GCA_947457565.1 Flavobacteriales bacterium | reverse complement strand
TCGGAAGTGCTGAACGGTAACTGAAACTTTTGATGAAACAACATGCAATTTGCTGAAACGTCATAAAACAAAGAAACCGTTGCAGGACAACGGTTTCAAAGGAAATGAAACAATCTGAGATTGTATTGGGCGGAGAGAGAGGGATTCGAACCCCCGGACCTGTTACAGTCAACGGTTTTCAAGACCGCCGCATTCGACCGCTCTGCCATCTCTCCTAAGAGGGTGCAAAAATACACGATAAAAATGTCTTTTGCAAAAAGAACTTTGAAAGTTTTAATAAACTCAGATCTTCGTTTGATTATTTACCCAATTCCTAAAAATGTTTCGAAATTGCTGGGATTCACAACCTGGCATTCGGCATTCGAATATGCTTTCGTAAACGTTTTACTTACTTTCGTTTTACTAGCAGAATTCCATTTGAATTCGTACGCATACATCCTACCATCTGTTTCCTCAATATAGTCTAGCTCTGCTTGATCCGAAGTTCGCCAAAACCAACTATTCACCCATCTCCCACTGTAATGATTGTATTTCATGCGTTCCGATACAAGGAAGTTTTCCCACAAAACACCTACATCTGTACGATTTTCAATTTGATTAAAATTTGCGATCAACGCATTTCTTACTCCATTGTCGTAAAAATAAATCTTACGTGATTTCTTCAGTTCATTTCTTAGATTTCGGCTCAGAGAACTTAGTTTGAAAACTACAAATGATTGCTCGAGCAGCGTAATGTACTTTTCTACGGTCTTGGTATCCAAAGAACAAGTTTGTGCCAGTTCATTGTATGAAACTTGGGAACCCACTTGATAGGCCAATGCTTGTAGTAATCGCATAAGTGCTTCGGGCCTTTTAACCTGATCCATCAACAGAATATCCTTGTATAAAAAACTCTCGGAGAGTTGTTTTAGAATTTCCTTTTCCGATCCTTGGTGGTTCACAACATCTGGATAATATCCGTAAAGTAGCCGATGTGACAACAGCCGCGATTCTTCCAACAAACCATGGTGGCCCACCATTTCCTTGAACGATAGCGGAAACATTCTATACTCCCATTTTCGGCCCGTAAGAGGCTCATTGAGTTTATTTGCTAATTCAAACGCCGAACTGCCTGATGCAATCAGCTGTACCCCAGGTAATTGATCCGTGATTAATTTAAACTTTAATCCAACATCGTGAATTCGTTGTGCTTCGTCAACTACCAAATACCGATGATCTCCTACAATGGCTTTCAAGCGAGCAGCGTTGATATTTTCAAATAAACTTCTAACGTCAACGTCATCACCACTTAAAAACAAGACCCCATCCTTGGGTCCAAATACTGATTTCAGCAAGGATGTTTTACCCGTTTGTCTGGATCCAATCAAAATGATTGCCTTACCAGAATCAAGCTTTTGTTCGACAATCTTTGCTAACAGTCTATTAATCATGGATATTTATCCTCAAAAATATAAATCTGAAACCATAAATTCAATCAAAAAGACAATAATTTTGGATTGTAATCCAAAAAAATGGCAATAATTTTGGAATTGAATCCAAAAAATCGGAAAATTTAGCTGCTTAGACCCTTGGATTTGTGTGAGCACGGAGGCCGAGGTACAGTGGTGCGATGCGCGCTTACTTGCCTGTGTTGTGGGATGAGCTTACCCGCTTGTGTATGGTGTGAACTTACGACCTGTGTTGAGTTATGAGTTTACCGGCCTGCATTAAGGTGTGAGTTTACCGACCTGTATTGCGGTAATCGTACGACCTGCGTTGAATGGTGAGCTTGCCTGCCTATATTGCGCAGTAAACTTTTGACAAGTATTGCAGAATGCGCTTACTTGTCTGTGTTGCGGTGTGAGCTTAACGGTCTATGCTGCGGGTTCCGGAGGAAGAGGTAGAATTGGGACGCGTAGTGGGAACGGCGGCTCTTGATGGAGGCGTAACGGCTTTGGCGGGTGGTGCAGTAGCACGCGTTGCCGGCGCCACCGAAGGTTTCGCTTTGCCACGTCCTTTTGTCCAAAAGATTTTGGGCGTTAAAACAAACTCTGTTCTTCTGTTTTGTCTGTATTCATCCTCCGTACACTCTACCCCATCCACGCAATGGTTCACTGGTAAAGATTCTCCAAAACCAATGGGTTTTACCTGAGCAGGATTTACCCCTTTGGCAATCAAGTAATCCGTAATGTATTTTGCTCTCCGCTGTGATAAGCTGGCATTTAGCTGCATGGAACCGCGTGAGTCTGTGTGTGATCTCACTTCAACTCCCCAGTCTTTGCGCTTGTTTAACAAATCGGCCAACAAATCCAATTCTTTCTCAAAACCCGTTTCAATCCGTAAATCGTTTTGGGGGTGGTAAATGGTTAGGAATCGATATTCTTTGTAGTCGGTGGTACTGTCTGCCTGTTGAATTTTTTGTTGTCGTGCGGAATCAGTTAATAACAAGAACGATAAGGCTTGCGCGTACTGGTATTTCTGCGTGCTGGAGTTCTGAATATTTTGTAACACATCCACAATCACCGCATCGTTGTTTACCACAACCGGTGGAGGCAGTACCGGCTCTTCCGGAACCACTTCGGGCACATAGGGAGGCACTATCCAGTTCTCCAACAAGGAGTCTGGCAAGGCGCAGGCATAAAAACGATTTTTGAATTTACCCTGTCGGTTGGAAGAAAAATAGAATCTATCTCCCTTGCGGGCCGGACAGAATTCATCGAACGGCGAATTGATTGCCGGGCCTGCATTGCGGAATTCGGAATTTAACAAATTATAGAAGTAGATATCTTTTCCGCCGTAACCGATATGCCCATTGGAGGCGAATGCGATAATTTGCTCTGTGACAAACATTGGATTGGTTTCGCTGAGCATGGTATTTACCTTGGCTCCAAGATTAACGGGATTCACCAAGGTTAATTTGCCTGTTTTTTTATCGCGGAACACTTCGGCCAAGAAAATATCGGCTTTCCCACTTCCACCTTCCGTATTTGAACAGAAAACGGCGCTGTTTCCCGATGGAGAAAAGGCAACATCCGACACGGAATAGTCTACGGAATTAATGCCGATATTTTTCTCTACTACTTTAGAAACACGGGGATCGTAATAACTGCGGAACACTTCCAAATTAAACTGATCGGTATTGCTCACCCACCGTGCAGAATAGGTAAAGTATAAATCTCCGTTGGGATCCGCGTAACTAATTTCTCGGTAGCGGGATGGCGGCAAGGGTTCTAAATACTTACCGGCCATGGGTTTGGTTTCGTCCAAAGAATCCAATACCAATATGGATGGGAACGGTTTATCGTCTACGGGAGAAATGGAGGATCGCAATCCACCGGTACGGTGTACTCTGGCGTGATAATAGACTTTGTTGGGTCCAAACACCAACCCGTGCGCATCAACACTATCGGCGATGGGCAATGCGGTAACTTCTATTGCGCTAACCCGTTCTACCTGAGTTGTTAAAAAGGCAGGATCGTTGAATTGGCTGTAGATGGCACCGTAGGAGAAATCCGCTGCTTTTAAGGCCATAATAATACTATCGGCAAAAACTTTTTCACCGGCCGATAGGGCAACATCCACCACGTTTAATAAATCGGGAGCGGTAACGGTGTTGCTATATTTGTTCATCCAAAGCTTGTACTCGGTTAAAGAAGAATCGTATTGGTGTAGTTTTCCCAAAGCAAAGGCATGGGCTTTCAGTTCGTCGGCCACCTTGATATCGCTCAACTTCGTGTACATTTTCACGGCTTTTTTATAGCGGGCATGCACCACGTGTTCTGCTGCTGGGATTGCTACAGCGGATTGATTTTTCAGCTTACGCGGAAATTCCACCGCGCTGAGGTGCAACAGAATCCAGATAAATAGGTACTCGGGTTTGATCATAACGTTAATTGCTGGGTTCGCTTAATAATTTCTAGGTTCGATAAACATTTGCTTGCTGGGCTGATAGAACTTATAACTCACCCCAAATTCGTGGCTGGAAAAGGGCGTCTGACTGTCGTAGATAAACCCGCGTTCGTAGCCATAATTAATCCAAACGAATTCGTTGAATCGGATTTGCAATTGGTACACATCGGCGGTATTATTTCGTCTGCCGTAGCCAAACATAATTTGATTTTTATAATAAAAATAGGCATTAGCATCGATGTGGAAAGGCAATCCGGCAAAATGTCTACCCTGTACGGTTACCTTGGCATCCCAATCTTTGGAAAGTTTTTGCAAATACCCGGTAGAGAAAATCATCATGGGAGCCGATGCATAATTGATGTTGTATTGGTTGATTTGCTCATTAGCCATGATCGCGTACTGAGGCATGGAAGCACTCACGAAGTACTGTTTACCGTAGAGCATAATACCGCCACCAATCAAAGGCGTTTTGATGGTATAATTGTTATCCACCAAAGACCCGTCGTTGGGATCGTTGGCATTGAGCAGCGATAATTGAGCATTGTAACTAAACAAACCTACGCGGAGGCCGGTTGAAAGGTTTACGTTTTTCCCGAGCTGTTTGTGATAGGCCAAATCGGCGCCTACGGAGAACAGGGATAAGGGTTTGGCATTCTGGAATTTACCTACGCTGAGGGTTTGCAGGTTTAGTCCGGCGGCGAAATCTCGGTTCAATGGGAACTGTGCTCCTACGACGTTCATTTTGGGTGAACCCGGAAAATTAGCCCACTGGGATTTGGTTATAGCATCTACCTGCACCGCACGATTAATTCCGTTATAGGCGGGATTCAATACGCCGGAAATCCGATCGTACTGATTAGCCAATCCCATTTGCTGCGCCGATAGGGATTGCCAAACGCAGGTGGAGGCCAGCAGGCAGGTACTTCCAACAAATTGGAAGACTAGGCTTTTTATAGATTTCAAGGTGTAATTTTTCACGAATAATTTCATTAAGGTTTGATATAAACGTTGCCTTTGGTTTGGGGACGAATGTAAACGGCTCCTGATTCTGTATTATGGTCTAATATATAGTAATAGAGTCCTTCGGTTACGGTGGTTCCACGGAAATAACCTGGACCACTTTGTTGGGTACCGTTCCAATCGTTTTGATAGCCCATTGGGGATTGGTACACCACATGCCCCCACTGATCAAAGACAGTAAGCATGGCTTTGGGATAGTTTCTCAATCCTTTGATGTATAGTACTTCATTTATGCCATCTCCATTGGGAGTAAAAATCTCTGGTATGGTGGTATTGGGATCCACAAAATCCATGATTTTATTTTTATCGGCATCCAATTCGGTTTCCAATTTATCGCTCAATTCGTCGTCGTCCGAATCCAAATCCAAGTAATTGGGGGTACCGTCGTTATCAAAATCTTTGCTAGTCTCCACCGAATCGGCAATTACATCGCCGTCTGAGTCTTCGTCGATCCAGTTACCATCTCCATCATCGTCTGGATCTAAGGTACCTTCTTCTTGGTCTAAGATATTATCGGCGTCCGAATCCAAATCTACGTAATTGTCTTTTCCGTCGTTGTCTACATCGGTATACAATCTTAACGTAACCGGATTTATTTCTGATCTTGCATGCTCAACCGCGTCAGAAATCCCGTCGTTATCGGAATCCAAATCGATAAATTCCGGCAGGCCGTCTCCATCGTCGTATTTAACTTCCAATACATCGTATAAATCGCCAAATACTCCTGTAGATCCATCCACATCGTCCTTGATGCCATCTTTATCGGTATCAATACCGTCTATTCTACCGTCTACGTTTACATCGTACTGACGGTAAGAAGCTTCGTACAGATCAAAAATAGCGTCATCGTCCGAATCTCTGTCCAGCGAATTCATCACGCCATCCTTATCGGAATCTACAAATCCTAAAGGCAGCTCACCGGCATCGAGGAATCCATCGCCGTCTGCGTCTTTGCCCAAAGCATCCAGTACGTCGTTGATACCATCATCATCCGAATCTAAATCTAAGGAATTGGGAATGCCATCGCCATCGGCATCGGCAAATCCTTCTATCAAATCAGGGATACCGTCGTTATCGGAATCATCATCAATTGAATCGGGGATGCCATCGCCATCGGTATCGGCTCTACCTTCGAGCAAATCCAACACCCCGTCATTATCGGAATCCGGATCGCGCCAGTTTCCAATACCGTCGGTATCTGGATCTGCTACGGTCTCTATAACATCATTAATTTTATCGTTATCCGAATCCTCATCGAGATAATCGTACACCCCATCTCCATCGGTGTCTGCCGGTAATTTACCGGTAAACGGAACCCCTTCAATCACATCAGGAATACCATCGGCATCAGAATCTACATCGCGATAATTGGAAAATCCGTCGTTGTCTTGATCAAATTTACCTTCGATATCATCCGTAATACCGTCGTTATCCGAATCGTTATCTAACCAGTTACCCAAGCCGTCATTATCTTCATCAAACAAACCTTCTTCCACATCCGAAAGTTGATCATCATCGGAATCTAAATCCAACCAATTTCCAAAGCCGTCCTTGTCTTTATCGTTGTTGGTTTCGATTAAATCCGAGATAAAATCGCCGTCGGAGTCATCGTCTAAATAGTTAGGAATACCGTCATTATCAAAGTCCTCGTTTTTCTCGATGGCGTCTGAGATTCCGTCATTATCGGAATCGGCATCGCGGAAATCAGCTATTTTATCCCCATCGGAATCGATTAATTCAATTTTACCTGCACCATTTTCGATGAAATCCGAAATTCCATCGCTATCGGAATCGGCATCTTGATAATCCATGGCTAAATCCTTATCGGTATCTACTGGGAGTATCCCCTCCCCGTCATTGGCCAACAGCGGAATCCCAATATTGGTTACATAAATTCTACCGGCGCCAAATCTACCATTTCTATCGGCGTCTGGTCCGTTGCACTCGGTTACATCGAAAATCTTATCATCGTCGGAATCCAAATCCCAAATATTGGGGTATCCATCTTTGTCTAGATCTTGTAATTCGCGTAACCCTAGGTTTTCAATTCTATCCAAAACCCCGTCGTTATCCGAATCCCAATCGAGGTAATTTTTCACCCCATCGCCATCAAAATCGGCACTGGTTTCCAAGTAATCCGGTATTGAATCTCTATCGGCATCCCCTAATAATACCGTCACTTTTACGATAGGCCCTGAGTAATATTCGTTATAGGAATCGTCATAAGCAAACAGTTCAACATAGTTATCTCCAAAATCGGCCGAGGTGAAAATAGTTTTCGATAGGAATACCGTATTCACCTTGCAGTTATCGTAGATTTTCGCAATCACATCGGAAGGTTTTAATTGAGCTACACCCAATGTATCTATATAAATCGTATCGGTTTTCAGCACCACTTTAGGAGGGATGGAATCAAATACGTAGGTATAAAATGGCTGTACTGCTATGTTATTATTTTTATCAATGGCGTAAAACGTAGATTGATTTAAGCCTGTATTTGCGCAATCAAACGTAGAATCATTGAAATAAAAGCTCTTGAATCCACAGTTATCGTAGGCAAAAGGCACAAATGTATTGGCTTGAAGATTTACAGTACCCTTGTCGTTAAAATACAATGTCTGGGTCCAAGTTGTCAATTTTGGACTTAAGGTATCGGCGATGGTGGCGTTAAACAAGCGGGTGCTGGTATTGCCAGAAGTATCTTTTACCGTATACAATAGAATACGCTGACCCACATCGGAGCAACTGAAGATGGTCTGACTCAAGCCTTTAAAGACGATACCGCAGTTATCGTAAGAACCTTTATCGATATCCGCAGGAGTAATGGATGCGGTTCCCAGCGAATCCAGGTAGATTTTAATGTCTTGGGCTAAAATCACAGGACGCATGGTATCGCGCACGGTGATGGTGATATTGCTACGATTAACGTTACCGGCTTTATCGGTAGCATAAAATTCAACCACATTGGGACCTAATTCTTTGCAGTTAAAAATGTTTTTGGTAAGTCCGATGGTTTGCAAATCGCAGTTATCGGTACTTCCCAAATCGGCGTCGAAGGCCGATGCCGCTGCCAATCCATTTCTATCCAAGAAAGCGGTAATATTTCTAAATTTCAATCGTGGACGGGTGGTGTCTTTTACTTCTACTTTTGCTTTTACTACGGTAGTATTTCCGGCGATGTCACTTACCGTAAAGTTGATGATATTCTGACCCAAATCGCTGCAGGTAAATACGGATTTACTGATGGAACGAGAGGCTATTTTACAATTATCAAAGCTGTTATCGTCTACATCATCGGGGGTAATCACGGTAAATCCTTGGGATGTCATATACACCACGGGGACTTTCACTTTTACGATGGGTGAAATGGTATCAAACACCGATACTCTAACGGTTAAGCTAGCGCTATTGTTAGAAGAATCGATGGCGGTAAACGTGATGGTATTTGACCCTACGTTGGTACAATTGAAGAAATTTTTAGAAATACTTAGGGTTTTTATACCGCAATTATCGCTGGTGCCATTATCCACATCGTTGGGGGTAATCAAGGCTTCGCCTGCTTTGTTTAAATAGACAGAGATGTTCTTGATTTTTGCTACGGGCTTGATGGTATCCAATACATTTATTAGAATATTCCGAGTGCTTCGATTTCTAGAACCATCGAAAATCTCCAAACGTACCGATTGCTGTCCGCGTTGACGGCAAACGAAATTTGTTGGACTGGCAACGATAGAATCAATTCCACAATTATCGGTAGAACCATTGTTTAGCTGAGAGGCGAACACGGTAGCGGTTCCGCTGCTACCGAGATAAATATTCACCGATTGGGTATTAATTACGGGACGGATGGTATCTCTTACAAAAACGGTGGTATTTACTTGTTGTGTATTTCCATTGATATCTACAACCGTAGTTTGAACGGTATTTGCACCGATGTTCCCACAGGTAAATTGGGTTTTTGATAATGAAATACTGGCAATACCGCAATTATCCGAAATGGAAGAATCTATTTGCGAAACAGCCAGCGTTGCTAAGCCTGCGGTATTTAAGAACAGAGTAGGTTTCTTAAGCAGCACTACTGGGGCAACAGCATCTATGTTCGGTAGCGAAACATTTATGGTATCTACGCAATTATTTTTATCCTTCACGGTAAGGGAATACAAACCATCTTTCAAACTATTGAATGTTGCCTGCGATTGGAAAGTACCTGCATTATTTTGGTATTGGTAAGGGGTTATCCCTCCGGTAGCTTTTAATACAATAATTCCCGTGGAATTTCCGGAGCATACGGGATGTGTTTTGGATTGGAGGCTTAGACTCAAAACGGAGGGTTGGCGAATGATTACCGAATCAGCATAAGTACACTGATTCGCATCTTTCACGGCATAATTATACACCCCAGCGGATAAGCTACTAAGCGAAGCCGTAGCGCCCACTACCGAACCCGATACATCGGTCCATTCATAATTAAACGGTGTGGTACCTCCGGAAGCTAAAATAGAGGCGCTTCCATTAAAGCCGTTACAAAGTGGAAAAACCACGGATTCACTTACCTTCAACAGCGAGGGCTCTGTAATGGTAACCGAGGCAGAATCTTTACATCCATTTGCATCGGAGGTAGTTAGTTTATACGATCCGGCTACCAACGAATTCATTTGGGTTCCGGTATTGGGAGTATAACCGGCAGGGCCCGTGTGATAATAATTCCATGGATAGGTTCCACCGGAAACCAAAATGGTAATTGAACCGTTCGCATCGCCCTTGCATTTTGCATTGGACGATGTATAATTTAACTCTAAGTCCGTGGGTTGATTAATCGTACGGGTTGCAGCAATTTTGCAGGAATTGGAATCGGTAACAGTAATGGTGTAGGTTGCCGCAATTTTATTAATGATGGAAGCGGTTGTATCACCGGAGCTCCATGCGTATTTATAGGGTAGTACTCCACCACCAATGGTTGTAGTGATTTTACCATTGTTTTCACCGAAACAACGCACATCGGTAACTAGGGCTGAAAGGGTAAGTGCTTTAGGTTCATGAATATAAGCCGTCAGGGTGTCTTCGCAACCTTTGGAATCGGTTACTTTTAGCTCATATTTACCCTTGAAAAGATTAAGGGGATTGGCCGAACCGGAAGAATAGGAAGGTCCTACCCAATCGTAGGTATAGGGACTATTGCCTCCTGAAATTTGGGTATAAACACTACCGGTATTACCACTGGCACAAGCCACGTGGAATATATTTTTTAGCACTACATTCATCACCGCCGGCATACCTACCGTGGCTGTGTGATTGATAAAGCAGCCGTTGGCATCGGTAATTTTCACCGAATAGGAACCGTTTTGTAGATTTGATGGAGACTGCGTAGTAGCTGTGTAGCTATTGGGACCTGTCCAAGCGAAGGCATAGGGAGTGGTTCCACCCACCGGCGACAATACGATTTTACCGTTGGTTTCGCCAAAGCATCGAACGTCGGTAACTACGCTGCTCGCCGACAATAAACTAGGGGCAACCAAGGTAAATGCGGTATCTTTTATGCAACCAGCGGCATCAAAATACCGCAGATCATAGGTGCCTTTTTTCAGGTTATAAATACTTTGGGAACTGGCAACAAAGGAATCGGGGCCTGTCCACTGGAAGGTAAATGCTCCGTAACCACCGCCTACGGTTATCACGCTTGCTCCATCGGCCGATCCAAAACATTTGGGATTGGTTAAACTGGCGGTAAGGGTAATAATGTTGGGTTGAGTTATGGAAATTTGCAGCGTATCGGCGTTAGAAACGCTGTCGTTTACAATTACAGTGTAGGTGCCGGCCGATAATTGGGTAAACACCGAATCAGATGCAAAACTGCCACCGTTTATGGAAAATTGGTAGGGTTTTATTCCGGCCGAAGTGGACAAAGAGATACTGCCATTCTTTCCTCCGTAACATACCGCATTGGTAGCTTTTTTTAGGGATAGAACGGGGTTATTGGCGCAGGTGGCTCCGATCATTAGGAACGAAAGCATCACATTCGCAACTTTTTTCATTATTGGTTGATTCAAATTCTTCACTAGTTTACTCTCCTATTAATTAACGCACCAAGGTTACTCGTTTGTTATACACGTGTTTCTGTTGGAACACATCAATAAATGCAATGCTCACTTCGTACATGCCGGCTGGAGCATCTTCGCCGATGTTATTCCACTTACCGTTCCATTCTTGCCAGATATCGCTGGATTGATATACCAGTAACCCATTGGCATCGTGAATGGTGATTTGATAATCACGGATAGAATGGAATCTACCCAACGGTTTATAGGTATCGTTATGAGAATCGTTGTTGGGTGAGAATGCCGATGGTAAGAGAATCAAATGATCACTCAAAATTTGAGCATCCAATTGGTCGAACTCCGAACAGCCATCTGCATTGGTTAACGTTAAGGAAACGGTAAAGGTACCGGTATCGCCAAAACGATGCGAAGGGGTCATTTCATTACTGAAATCCGTACCGTCGCCAAAATCCCATTCGTAGGATACATCCGCACTCTGATCTTGATCCATGAATTTATATTCGGGATTATTGATGGTTGCTAACCCGTCTTCGTAGGAACTATCCGAAGTAGATTTTGACACTAATCGTTGGGGAGTAAGAATTTTTGCTACTGGTTTTGGGTAAACCCTAGCGGCATCTTTGTATTCATTGAAGCATCCTTTATCCGAAGTAACCTTTAATGAAACAACGTAGAAGGTTGGCTGGGTATAGCGGTATTTTGGGTCCACATCGCCGGATACACTTCCATCACCAAAATTCCAACGCCAATTTGTAATGCTACCGGAGGCGATGGTGGCATTGGACTTAAATTCGTTGAATTCTCCCAAGCAGACTGGCGCCACTGCAATAGATGCTTCGGGCGTTGGGTGTACTGTTACCGTTTTAGTAGCGGTATCTGAACAACCATTGGCATCTAACAACACCAATTCCACATCAAATAATCCAGCAGTTGCATACGAATAGTTCACGGTATCTTTACTATCCAACGAGCCATCTCCTAATCTCCAGAATCGGAAAATATTGGCACCTGTATTTTGGGAAATATCGATGAAACGATACTTATTGGTTTCCGTACCTGTAAATTCCGATGAGTTCTGTAAGCACTGCTCTAAGTTATTTACGGTAAAGGATGCAATGGGTAATGCATTTACACGCACGGGATAAATGGCGGTATCAGAACATCCAAAGGTTGAGGTACTTACCAACTGTACTTTGTATGAACCTGGTAAACGGTATAAGTGGTTTACTTGTTCTCCGGTTTCGTAAATACCGTCTCCAAACGACCAATTATTTATAATCTGATCGGGAACACCACTTGTTAGACTTTGGAACTGGAAATTCTGCTGATTCAAGCAATAGCTAGGGGCAGAACTACCAATTTGCACCACAGGCATGGGTTTCACGGTGATGAAATCAAACGAAGTATCGGTACAGAAATTCTGGGTAGTGGTAATGAGGGTTACCTTGTAGTTCCCGGTGTCGGGGTATGAATAAGTCCGAGGAACAACCGTAAGGGTGGTATCAATTTTTCCATCGCCGAAATTCCAACTTTGGAATAAGAACAGATCTTTATCAACTCTTGAGAAGTTGCCCATGGTTACCTGGTTATTGCGGAAACATACCGCAGTATCGTAAATCGTTACGTTGGATTTACCCTGTGGGAATACTGTTACTTTAGTATCTAGTGAGTCTGAACAACCGAAGTTTG
>CANGWH010000063.1 GCA_947457565.1 Flavobacteriales bacterium | reverse complement strand
TCCAAGCCAAAATATGTTGCTGGAATGGGTCCTGTAAAGGTTAAGGTGGTTGATCCATTGAAAATTCCAAATGCCAAGTTTGAATTCGTTTTTCAAGAATTAAAACCATCGTTAAACAGTGGCTTGAAAGATTCTATGACAAAGAATACACGTTGGTTTATGGTGAATAAGGCTACCAATGATACCATTTTCGCGGATACTACTATCGGCGTTAAGTTTGAATCTGTACAAGGTAGAAAGAGCACAAACAATACTACCAATCAAACATTAGCGGATTGGGGTTTCTCAGTTGAAGTGGAACAAGTAAGCAATCCTGCTGAAAATGCTCTTGGAGATCCAAGTAATAGTTTAATTGGTTGGTCTGTTGAGTGGGAAGATAACGGAAAGCAATGGTTAACTGCCGTTGCCGATAACGATGGAGCAGCTACGCCTACAAATCCTGCGCCTTGGCAGAACTGGATTCGTTCTGGACAGTCAGGAAAGGGTGATTTGGGAACTGCTGGTTTTGATCCTGTGATTCATGATTTCTTCTCGGCAACCTTCGAAAGTTTGGATCCTAACCAAGCGTATGAAAAGATTTGGAACGGTAGGATAGCGCCTTATGGATTAGTAGGTCGTGAGAAAGAGACTGCTAATGGTCGAAATACTTTTGGATTTGCTTGGTCTGGTAACTCGGCGCCTACACAAAATCCTTTATCAGAGGTGGCAAGTATTGAATTTGTTATTACTCCAGATAAATCGAAATGGACGCGCGCCGCTGTTTTAGAAATGGGAGATGATGTAGTTTCTAATTCCACAGAAGGACAGATGAAAGAATTTAACTTGCGTTGGGCACCTTCAAAAGATATCAATGGTAATGATGAATCTAGCAGTACAGGTTTATCATGGTTCCCTGGATATGCTATGAATATGGAAACGGGCGAGCGTTTGGCGATTGCATTTGGAGAAGATAGTTACTTGCCTGGAGAAAATGGAAAGGATATGATCTGGAATCCTACCGATAGAGTAATTAACGATAACGGTAATTATCCTGCAGTTGGTGGAAAGCATTTTATTTACATTTTTGGTACTGGTTTAAGCGGTATTTCAAGAAATATTCAAGGAGCGAGATACCAAGGTAGTGATGATGCGGCAATGGCGAGATTTGTGAATGCATTAAAGGCAAAAGGGCCGGGTCAAGACGTTAACAGTGCTACAGAGAAAACGCGTTTGCTTTCGCAGATAATGTATGTGATGCCTGCGTATTTGGCTCCAGGGTACAACATGAAGAATGGTGTTCCGCCAACATGGGTTAAGTTTAAAATTAACGTTAAAAAGGCATATACAACATTTGACGCTGGAAACGCCATTAATAACAACCGTCCCATGTACGAATTTGATGCGGCGAGCATTGCTCCTAAAATTTCAAATGAAATTGGCAGGAAGAATTTGGATTTGGTAAATGTTGTTCCTAACCCGTATCGTGGATATAGTGAATACGAGAATTCTCCAATTGATTCTCGCGTTAAAATCACTAATTTGCCACCAACATGTACCATTACAATTTTTGATATTGCAGGTAATTTGATTCGAAAAATCAAGAAAGCGGATGAGAATACCTTTATTGAATGGGATTTGAAAAATGGGTATAATGTTCCAATTGCCAGCGGATTGTATTTAATACATGTAAAGGCCGATGGGTTGGGTGAGAAAATCGTTCGTTTTTATGGTATCATGCATGCCATCGATTTGGACTCTTATTAATCAATAATTAAACAGTACAATGATTGCAAACAGAAAGAATATTGTAGGATTAGGCTTGGCCATTGCCACCGCTTGGGTTGGGGAATTGCGTGCGGGCAACCCAGAACGTCAAGGTCAGGCAGGTGCGGCTCAATTAACAATTAATAGTTGGGGAAGAAGTAGCGGGATTGGATATGCATACGGAGGAATGGTACGTGGAACGGAAGCTATGTATCTCAACGTGGCCGGTTTATCCCGATTGGATAATGCTACCGAATTGAGTTTTTATAGAACTGATTGGTTGCGTGGATCCGGTATTGGTATCAATACCTTGGGTTTCGCTCAGAAATTAAGCGGCGGAGAAGGGGGTACTTTGGGGATTAGCGTAATGCAATTTGGCATTAAGCCCATCGATCAAACTACAGAGCAGAATCCTTACGGCGGAATAGGACCGTATCGTGTTAATATGACCAATATTGCAGTGGCGTATTCAAAAACGTTCTCAAATGCGATTTCCGCGGGTATTGTATTGCGTTCCGTAGCTGAGGGGATTCCGGATGCTCAGGCATCTGGTGTAACCTTTGATGCGGGTGTTCAATATATAACTACGTTAAAGCCCGGTAATAAATCAAAGAAGAAGGACGATTTTAAGTTTGGAATATCCATGAAAAACATTGGTCCCGACATGAAGCATCAGGGCGATGGCTTGAGTTATAAGGCTATATTGGATAATGGCAATTTTTCGAAGACTATGCAGGTAAAAGTTGAGAGTATTAAAATGCCTTCATTCTTAAATATCGCTGCGTCTTATGATATGAAATTAGATAAGGATCCCGATCAGTATGACAATAAATTAACGGCGGCATTTGCATTTACTAATTTTGCATTTAGCGCCAATCAAACAACGTTTGGATTAGAGTATACCTATAAAAATATGCTTAGTTTACGCGGTGGTTTTGTTTATCAAACGGGTGTCTTTGATCCTGAGGAAAGGACTTCGGCCTTTACCGGCTTGCAAGGTGGTTTGAGCTATTTATGGACAGGTGGAGATAAAACCCAGATTTCTTTGGATTATAGTTATCGCGCAACCAATCCATTTAATGGTGTGCATACCTTGGGTGTGCGTATGGGTTTCGGCGAATAAATTATTTTTTGTATATTTGTAAATATGCATCAGTTGCGGCTGATGCATATTTTTTTAATCAATGTTAAGCGAATTAGATCATGAGTGATATTCAGTATTTATCCAAAGAAGGATTTGAACAATTAAAGCAAGAGTTGCACTATCTAAAAACAGAGGAAAGGCAGCGTATTACCAATGCTATCGCTGAGGCGAGAGATAAAGGAGATTTAAGTGAGAACGCCGAATATGATGCGGCCAAAGAAGCACAAGGACATCTGGAAGCTAAAATAAGTCAACTAGAAAACCTAGTGGCTATCTCGCGTGTTCTAGATAATTCAATGATTGATACGTCTAAAGTGAGTATCATGTGCAAGGTGAAAGTAAAGAATCACAATGTGGGAAAAGAAGCCGAATATCGGTTGGTATCGGAGAGGGAAGCAAATTTGAAAGAAAATAAAATTTCTGTAAAGAGTGCGATAGCCCAAGGATTAATGGGTAAAAGGATAGGTGAAGTAGTTGATATTCAAGTTCCTGCAGGTATCGTAAAGTTAGAAATTTTAGCTATCAGTATTTGATTTAAGAGGAAATGGCTACGTTGTTTTCTCGAATAGTGGCAGGCGAAATTCCTTGTCATAAAATATTGGAAGACGAGAACCATTTGGCTTTCTTAGACATTATGCCCTTGGTATCTGGACATGTCCTTGTGGTACCAAAGCGTGAGGTAGATTATTTATTTGATTTATCGGCCTCAGAGTTGGCGGAATTATGGGTATTTGCTCAGCGTGTTGCGGTGGGTATGAAATCGGTGTTGCCTTGTAAAAGGATTGGGGTGGCCGTTATTGGATTGGAAGTGCCACATGCTCATATTCATTTGGTTCCTCTGCAAACGGTTGGGGATATTAATTTTGAGAAGCCTAAATTATCACCAACCCAAGAGGAATTGGCAAGCGCCGCAAGTCTTATTTGTGCGGCATTTAATGAAAAAGCAATCTAGGTAAGGCTATACAACTTAGCTTCCTTATATTTGTTCTGAATGAAGCCAGAACTTTTTCATGTGGGAGGTTTAACCGTTTTTGGTTATGGATTTTGTATTTTAATAGGGGTTATTGCGGCCTATCTTTATTTTTATTTCAATCGTAAACGAATTGGGATTACCGAGGATCAGATTTCAACGTTGATTTTGGTCTGTGGTATATCTGTTTTTGTTGGCGGAAAGTTGTTTTTTATACTCGAAGACCCTGTTACCTATCTTTCGGATCCTAGTAAGTGGATGTCTAATTTAGGGGATGGATTTGTGTTTTATGGTTCGTTTTTAGTAACGATTGTGGCGTTATATTGGTGGTTTAAACGCAGTGGTTTTGTTTTTTGGAGAATGATGGATGAGGTGGGGATTGGTGGCGCGTTTGTGCATGGTTTTGGAAAAATTGGCTGCTTGTTAGCCGGTTGCTGCTATGGGTTGGTATGTGAAAAAGATGCAGGAATTGTTTTTACAGATGTTTTAAGTAGAGCACGGCCTTTAAATACACCCCTATATCCCGTTCAGATTTGGGACGCAACGGTGATTTTTGGTGCCATTGTGTTCATGTATATTTGGCGTAAGTACAAACAATACGATGGGCAGGTATTCATGATTTATTCAGTAGTATACGGAATAGGTAGAATTGTAACCGAAGAATATCGAGGAGATGAAGCACGAGGATTTTTGTTTGATGGATTATTAACGCACAGTCAGTTTATCGGCATAATTGTAGTTGTTTTTTCATTGATTTTCCATTTTTTTTCCTTGCGCAAAAAGCGGATGGAAGGGGTTGAACCTGTAGATAGAATAATCAACAAAATTAAGTAGGAGTAGTAACTGTATAAGTTTTAGAGATTGGTACAGTAAACAAAAAGCATTAGCGGTGAAGTTTGCAGATGTAGTTGGACAGTCTATTGTAAAACAACGGTTGTTGCATGGGGTTTCTATTGGAAGGGTTCCCCACGCACAGTTATTTTTAGGGGCTGAGGGTAGTGGTGCATTGTCTTTAGCATTGGCCTATGCACAGTTATTGTTGTGTGAAAATAGGCAATCAGACGATAGTTGTGGGGTGTGTGGGAATTGTAAAAAATCGCAACAATGGAGTCATCCGGATGTTCATTTTTCCTTTCCTTTTCCCGGTAAGAAGGGGGAAAGAGAAACTGCGAGCGATGTCTATACCCAATGGCGGGAGATTCTAACGAAATCATCCTATGTATCCTATGCTTCTTGGATGAAATCGTTGGATGCGGAGAATAAACAGGGTAATATTCCAATTTTAGAGTGCAGAGCAATTATTAGAAACCTCAGCCTGAAGGCCTTTAGTGGTGGATACAAAGTTTTATTAATGTGGTTGCCTGAATATCTAGGAAAAGAAGGTAATGTTTTGTTGAAATTAATTGAAGAACCACCGGAGAAAACCATATTTTTGTTGGTGGCGGAAGATGTTGATTCCGTTTTAAATACCATTGTTTCTAGAACCCAATTGGTGAGAATTCCGCCGGTAGAGGAGGAAGATATGGTGGAGGCCTTGATCAATAAAGAGGGATTGGAAGCAGAGACCGCCCGTAAATTATCGGTGGTAAGCGCTGGGAGTTACTGGACAGCTTTGGAGTTGATTCATGAATCGGAAAATCCATTTCTTGAACCTTGGAAAACACTGCTTGCATTTACATTTACTGGTAGAATGGAAAAGTCTATTGCTTGGGCTGATGAAATGTCTACCTTCGGCAGAGAAGGTCTAAAATCATTTTTTTTGTATGGTTTGCAATTGTTGCGGTACTCACTGCTGCAGCCTTATGGTGTAGGTGCATCGGCCTGGAATGCGCAAGAAGCAGATCTAGTAAAACGGTTGTCGGGATTGAACTTAGGAACGGATAAAATTCAAGGCATGGTGAATGCTATTGAAAACTGCATGTATGAAATTGAACGAAACGGTAATTTGAAAATGATTCTAGTGGATGTTTCGTACCAGGTTTCTAAATGGATAAAAAAATCATAGACCGGGCAACCTATGGATGAAAAAAATCATCTTGTGGTAGAATTCGGACATGTATTTCGACAATGATAAACCAGCAAGAGGACAAAGACTATCAACTGTTAAGGGACAGTTTGGGCGGGAATGCGTTGGCGCAAAAAGATTTTTTTGTTCGATTTTCCAAGACGGTGTATGCCGTTTGTTTGCGGTATATGAACAACGAGGACGATGCTAAAGATATGCTGCAAGAGTGTTTGATAAAGGTGTTTCAAAAAGGCGGCGAGTTTCGATTTGAAGGTTCGTTGGAAGGTTGGATTCGACGAATATCGGTTAATACCTGTCTGGATCATATCAAGAAAAGACGACTAACATTCACCGATGATATTGCCAATTTGGAAATTCCTGTGGAAAAAGAATGGGGTTATAATTCTTTGGAATACAATGATTTGTTGAAGTTGTTGTACCAGCTCCCGGTAGGATACCGATTGGTTTTCAACCTATATGCAATGGAAGGTTTTACCCATGCAGAGATTGCCGATATGCTGCAGATATCGGAAAATACCAGTAAATCACAATTGTTTAAAGCCAGGCAGTGGCTAAAATCTAAAATTACTAGAAATTGAATTTAGAAAACGATCCTATAGACCAATTATTTCGAGATAGCCTTCAAGGTGCTTCACCGGAAGTGCCCTTGGATGTTATGGATAAGGTATTGAATCAGTGGCAACAGATTTCCACTTCGGCTCAAGCGTCAACAGCGGCTTCCAATACCATGGGTTCTGGAAGTAAAATCATTTCGGCAATCAAGAATCTTACGCTTTTGCCCAAATTGGCCTTAGTTATTGGGGCTGTATCGGCTGGCCTTGGTTTGGTTGGCCTGTTGATTAATCCTTCCATTTCTAACCAGTCTAAGATAAATAACCAAGCAACTGTAGAGCAAAGTGAAATACGTAATAGTAATTCAAGTTCTACGGTAGTAGCGAAGAATAATGATGCCAATAGGAATTCTGACGGCGTTGGAGCGATCTATTCTGAAAAAGAGGAATTAGAAAATAAGAGCTCCGGATGGTTGAAGGGTTCATCCTTTTCAAAAACTGCAGATAATACAAGTGCGGAGGTTAACAACAAGTTGGATGAGGGTTCCTCGAAATCCTTGGTCGCAAATCTTCAGTCGCAAGTCAATTCCAGTAAATCGGCACCGGCGAATACCTCTTTGCCTTCTGTAGGTAAAGAAAATGTTGAATCTAAAGCGGCGATTGCTGAATTAGTTTTGGATGTGCAAGAGGATGGATGGGTTCAGTTGGTGATAAGTCAGAGCGTGGGCGATAGAAGTTACATCGATTGGGGCGATGGAAAAGTTGAAAAAGTTAGGAGTAGTAAAGTAAATCGACATCGATACTTCCCTTGGACTCGCAAGCGATTTGTTATTCAATTAGTGGAGTTTAAGGATATGGAATTAAAATCTAGGACTTCCATTGCGCAAGGTCTTGCTGTTGTATCGCCCGAACAACAAGAAGAAGTGATTCCTGAGATAATTACGCCTAATGGCGATGGGTATAATGACGAGTTTTATGTAAAAATTCCATATCCAGAATATTATGAGTTGCTGATTTTCGACAAAAGCAATGCCGTTGTTTTTCGCAGTAACACACCGGAAGAACGATGGTTGGCATTAACCAAGGATCAACGCGTCCTTGAGGGGGAATACCGAATTTTATTGACGCTTAAGTATAGCGGTGAAGCGTCGCACCGATTTATAAGAAAACGATTAATTGTACAACAATAAGACAACCTGGAGACATGATAGCTCGTCTGAATAACATATTTCAGGATAATGGACAGGTGAAATACTTGTTTAAATCCTCTAAATCCAATAAATTTGACCGATTACAACTTCGAACAAAACCGATGATGACCGATATAAAATCTTTTGTTAAAAAAATTGTCCTTGCGGGGGTGGCTTTTTTAGGCCTAAATACTGCTGTTCAGGCACAATGCGTAATTAATTACGACGGTAATCCTTGCGTAGGAACACCTATCCGTTTCACTGGTTCTAATACAGGAACCACCCACGATTGGAATTTCAACAATGAAAATACCCAAAGTGGATTACGGAATGTGAACTATGCATTTAAAACATCGGGTAATAAAACCATTACCTATGTAACTACCGTAAACGGAACTAAATGTACAGCTACTTTAAATTTGGTAGTGTACGAAAGTCCAACCATTAAATTGAAGTTGAGAAACTTGTACGAACAGTGTTTTGAGAAGAATTTATTCTGTTTCGACGATAGTTCATTCAATAAAAATGGGAAGTCAATTAAAAACATCAAATATCTGGTGGGCGATGGTCAGTTTTTTGAATATCCCAAACCTGCTTTACCGCAAATTTTTTGTTTTAGTGTAAAGGACGAGCGCGGTGGTTTGTTTGATTTATTTATTGAGGTAGAAGATGAGAATGGTTGTGTTACTTCAGATACTATCAAAGGTGCGGTTAAAGTTCGTGAGAAAATTGGCGCTCGATTTACTTCTAACAAAAGGACGGGTTGCGATTCGGTTTTGGCAACCATGCGTAATATTTCTAGAATCGATCGCAGTCAGGTGAAGTGTATGACGTGGAGATGGGGTGATGGTGTGGTTGAGAAATTCTGTCCTCCTACGGCCGATCAGTGGGCAGGTCCAGGTGGAAATGGTATCACTCGTTGGTTTAAAGGACAGGGTACCTATAATTCAACCTTATTTGTTGAAACTGCTGATGGATGTATAGATTCATTTACTGTTACGGCATCGGCTACCGTTGTGAAAACCAAAGCTAAAATTATAGCGAGTAAAGATTCTACGTGTATATCCGACCCAAAGATAGATTTTACTGTGGATGAAATTCCTCAAGGGGCTACGGGATTGTTATGGACGTTTGGTGATCCTAACTCTGGGCCACAGAACACGAACAATAGAAGTTGGGCTGTTTCTCACAGTTTTACCGGTCTTGGTCCATTCTTGATATCCTTGAAATACGGTCACCCAATTTGCGGTGTGCAAACCGTATTGGATACAATTTTGATAATTGGTCCATCGTCTGTAATTGAAGTAACCAATCAGCGTATTGCAGAGCATGAGGTGTTCCAGTGTCCTAAGGATGTTATGGATACAGTGCACTTTAATAAGAACTTCTCTACGTTTTACCACAACGATAGAAATTATACCGATGATGATTCTACTTTCTATAAGTGGAATGGTACCTTGGGTCATAATTTCACGGTTAATAATCAGACATTTATTAAAGTTGGAAAGGATAAAACTAATCCTCCGTTAACGCCTGGTACTCATGGTGATCCATTGGTTCGTCAGCGTGTTTGTGCTGTTCGTATTTGGGATTTTGGTGATACGTATGCTCCAAAATGTACAACGGATATAACCAGGAATAAAAACCGATATGTAAACTGTCAGTATTCTAACGACTCCTTACCGGTCCATTATTATAAATCATGGGATTTGATTATGTTGTCTGATTTCAAGAATCAGCCAATGGAAGATGCCTTGTGGTTTGACAGTATTGGATTGTGTAAGCGTATAGAAGTGTGGCCATCGGATTCATTTGCCATTATTCAAGATTCAATTTTGTTTATTCCTCGCGATCAAGCAGATTCGGCGATGGCGAGTGATGCTAAATATGCCAATGCGATAAAGAAGTACCAACAGTACAAATGGTTAAAGGGTCCTGGGGAGCGTTATGTTGAAGATTCTGTTACTATTTATTTGGGTCCTAACGATACGGTTTATGTGAATAAAACCATGTTTGTAGGTAGCAAAACATCTAAAGTTAAATTGAAGGACAAGGATTTGTTGCGTATTTTAAGTAAAACAGATTCTGCGTTGTATGAATTCTCTGAGTATACTAAACGGGATACACTGCCTTTACCATTGTTAAGAATTAGATTAAAGAAGGGCGAGAAGCCAAAGATTATACGGATTTATCACGATCCTACCAATGGCGGTCGTTGGACGGGTAAAACCAAGAATTTCGACTACATGGTAAACTACAAGCGATTCCGTGAATTGTATTATTCTAGAATTCCACAGTGTAACAACGTGAGATTGAAGCACGTTGATACTTGTCATGTTTTGAAATGTGAGAGTGAGGCAACCAAATCTATTGCCATGTTGCATGCCAATGCCGGTGGTGTAGGTTCTGGATTGTTGAAAGATGCGATTGAGTGTTTGGGTGCAAAAAACCCACAATACGGTATAACCTTTATATTGAGTGATTTGAAGCCTGGTTGTACGTTCTCTCAGGTAGAAATCAACTTTGATTCTGCATGTAACCCTAACGGATTTGTTCCATTAAGCGGCTTATCGCCCGGTGCTCGTCCTCCACGTCCTATTCCTTATTTGGGATATGGTTTGGAAGGAAACCCACCCAGCAGATATTCTAAGCAGTACAGTGCTGCAGAAGTTTGTGATCCAAGTGGATGTATTACCGTGGGTATCATTGTAGGTAATGGTGTTCGTAAGCCCGGTACATTTACGGCGCCTACCAAAGACAGACCGATGTGTTCTGATACACAGTGGTACAGAAAATTTGCTTGTTTCCCCTTAATTGACCCAGCGTTTGAAGTAGTAACACCTAAGTTCAAGGCTCCAATTCGTAAGATTTGTAAAGGAGATGATGTAGTAGTGCGTATTTTAGAATCAAATAAAACACGTACGGAAGATTTGAAATCGTTGCGTTGGACATTTGAAACGGGTAATGCGGGTCCTGATTATGCAAAACAATGGAGAAGATTCATTCAAGAGGATTACTTCCGCTATCAGGCGTTGCCTAAAGGCTCAGCTTATGGTGCAGCACCTAAAGGTTCTAAGCCTTTGGTAGGAACAGATACCATTTATAACTATTTAATTCAAACCCGCGGTGGTGACGATCCTTACCAATTAGCTTGTTCTAATGTTTGGAATGACGGTATTACAAAAATCTCCGATGGTCCGGATACTTTGATCACAGCGAAAATTTGGGGTTGGAAAATCGCAGCAGACGCATCTGCAGCTTGGGATATTATCAAAGATCGTTTGGATAAAGCTGGATTTGACCCATTCTCCATCAGTCCAACACAGTTAGCAGCAATGATTTGGAATCGTATAGGTGTTGTGGGGCAACCCGCTACTGGTGCTCGCGGCTGTATTGATACAATGGGCTTTGGTAAGTTTATCCGTTATTACTATGTGCCAGATACTAGTAAGATGAAGATTGTGCATCCTCGCGATACGAATATCAATCCATTGGATAAAAACATCGTAAAAGGATTTAACAACGACAATCCATTTAGTTCCTACAAATTCAATCCAATTTGGGATGGTTACCATATTATAAATTTGGCTATGACATCAGCAAACGGTAAGTGTGATGATATCGCTGCGTTCCCAATTATCGTTGGATTTGCCATGGAATTGGAATTGAACGATTCAATTGTTTGTCAGGATGAGGCTAACACCTTGAGTGTGTTACCTAAATACAAAATGTTCCATCCAGATCCAATCAACTTTGGTACTTGGGACTTTACAGACTATTGGCGTAACCCAGATCGTCTGAAGGATGCTGGAAGACCTAACCGTGAACCATTTACTAAGTGGGATTGGAACAAAGCAGACGATAATGATGCGGATCCTAAGACTAAGTTTGGTGGTTCTCCGTATGGCGGTACTGGTGTGGGTACACTTATTAATCCCTACGTGCAGTTGGGTGGTGGTGGCCCAATGGCTAAGTACTACAAGAATGATTCAGGAGTTTATGTGTTCAGAAATATAGCTGGCGACAGTACTGGTTGTATTGATACCGTAGAAAAGCGTTTGTTTATTACGCGTTTGGATGTGAAATTCGACTTGAATATTAGCACTCCAAGTTGTAATTCAATTATCGAGTTCTACGATTCTACTCAATTGCATGATCCTTGTCGTTGGGCTATGAAGAATTGTAACGGTCCTACGCCAATGTTGTGCGACTATGTTCGTGAATGGTTCATCGATTGGGGTGATGGTAGAACAAACTTATTTAAGCGTGCTAAATCCAACGAAGCTGGTTTGCCGGATCGTATAGCGCACAAGTACACACGCAATGGTTGGTTCCAGGTAACCTATGTAGTTAAAACGGATCAAGGGTGTGGTGATACGTTCAAGCGTTGGATTAAAATTCCTGGTCCACGTCCTCGTTTTGAGTTTACTACTATCTTCGGTGACTCTGCTACAATTTGTGAAGGCGATAGCATTCAGTTTAGCAATTTAACCGATAGTGCTACTTCTGGCGCGGATTGGATTTGGTACTATGGAGATAAAGGAATTGATAACCGTAAAGATCCAAAATTGTGGCACCAATACAAGACTCCAGGTTTGTACTATGTATTCTTGGAACAATATGATAGTTTGATTATCCCTCCTAATATTAAGAAATATTGTAATGCAATGTTCCCTGATACACCTACTCAGAGTGCTTTCCGTGTAAGAGTTATTAAACGAGATACAGTTAGGGGTTCTATACTTAAACCTGCAATTTGCGTAGGCGACAGTAATACCTTCATTGACTTCTCTGATACGGCATTGAAAACCTTTGGTTGGAGATTCTTGAATATGAGTACAGGAGATTTGGATACGGTGGTAACAGCGAATAAGACTATTAGTTGGAAGTTTAATAAGCCAGGAACCTATCGAGTAACTCACTTGGGTTATCACGATCCAAATAAACCCAGACCTTGGTGTCCTACGGTAATGCCAGATTTGTTCTTCTTGGTAGATAGTGTTGTTGCGAACTTCTCAATAGATTCATCAACAACGCCAGACTTTAAGTTTACCCGAGAAGATATTAACGGTGTAACCTTCCGTTGGGGCTACTATCACCAGAGCAACATTAAGTTAACCGGAGAGCCTTTTGTAGTTGACTTTGATAAGAGCGATAAAGTAGTTAGTGTTAGCTACACTGGTACTGATACCTTCTGGATTTGTTTCGAGGCTACCAATGCTACAGGTTGTAAGGATACCATTTGTAAGAGTGTATCTGTGAACCAGTTCATTACCTTGGCCAACGTGTTCACACCAGGTGATGACAAGAAGAATGATGTATTCCGTGTTCCAATTGCAGGATATGATGTGTTTGAATTGAGAATCTTCAACCGTTTCGGTGAAAGAGTATTCATTACAGAAGATCCGAAGAAGTTCTGGAATGGTCAGGTAAATAATGACGGTCCAGAGGTTCCAAGCGGTACTTATTTCTATCAGTTGACTTACCGATTCAAGGGTAAAACCAAAGTAGAGAAAGTTGATGGAACAGTAAACGTAATTAGACCTCAATAATT
>CANGWH010000062.1 GCA_947457565.1 Flavobacteriales bacterium | reverse complement strand
TCTCCGTCTTTTACGCGGACACGAATGGTGGAATCTCGGTTGATGTTTGGAATGGTTAAATCCTTCAACGTATCGCCATCGTTATGCTTCTCTGCTTTCCATGGAGAATTTACACCGGTATCCTTGGTGATACGAGTCCAATAGTAACTAAACGGTGATTTTCCAAACAATACATTGGCATACAAGTTCATTGTTGTACCCTTACACGCAAACGTATCTTTGGTAGCCATTGTAACTACTGGGGGATCAGGGATAATCACTGTATCGCGGTAAATGGTTGGACAGTTGTCTGAGTTGTTTACCGTGTGTACTATGATATATTTACCACCTTTATAGAAAGTCATGGTATCGGTCTTCTTTGCACTGTAGAAGATTTCCCCTTTACCGAGGCTATCTCTAACACTCCAACGGAAGGTTGGTGAACCTTTAAAGGTAGATGCAACCGTAGCCGTCATAACAAATCTACCGCACTTGAGCTGAGTGTACGAACGTTTAGAAAAGGCTCTAGGATTTACTTTTACTTTATATCCTCTGATAGAAATAGAGGGTTTAGGACAATGATTATCAGACACTTTAGCTGTAAATGAATACGCAACATCCGAGGCCATACCAATACCGGGTGTCCATTCAAAATCGGCATAGGCTTTTCGTTTTTCCGGCCAATTGGTTTTACTTGCTACAGTAAACTTGGCGCCAGGAATACCATTATTCCAAGAAATTGAGGTTGTATCGGGAACGGTTTGATTTGGGGTAAAGGTCTCGTCGTCCGATTCTACTTTAAATTTGATTGTTTCACCTTCGCAAACCTTATAAGAATAAGGGCCAGCTAATGTTGGTGCTTTGTTATATCCGCAATCATCCTTCACGATAATTTGCATATCTCGGCGGGTCCTTCCAACAATTTGCCATTTATTAGTTGTATCCCTGCGCCATTCGGTAATTTCAATAACCAAAACCGCAACTTCGTCGCATTTAGTAGGAGTAAAAATTATATCTCCGGTACTTGTATCGAAATGAAATCCACGCGGTGGCTTGGATGATGTTTGCGGTGAGCATTTAATTGTTGTAGGCGGAACACAATAAGGTGTTACGGGATATCGCGATGAAAACGGAGTAGAATATGGCACTGAGGTATTAGGAACCCCGGATAATGCCGGAGCCAATCTATACGATAAAGAATCATAATCTACCGTATCAATAGCCCCATTATTATAATAATAGG
This sequence comes from Flavobacteriales bacterium, assembly GCA_947457565.1. Classification (GTDB taxonomy): domain Bacteria; phylum Bacteroidota; class Bacteroidia; order NS11-12g; family UBA955; genus JAGKXC01. Next base: position 12,265 of record CANGWH010000062.1, on the reverse strand, counting down.
CTTGGTTACAACAGGCATATGCAATGGGAACGTTACTTAACTGCGGAGATGTATTGCATTTGTTTTTGGATTTGTTTACGTTACAAACATTGATGGTGGTGGTAGTCCAAAAATCCGCCCAAGTAGCACCGGTGGTGATGGCCGCATTTCTGCAACACTGATTATAGGCAATGGTTAAATCACAGTAGGTAGTACCCAATCCTGAAGTAGAAAAAGGAGATTTCGTTATATCGATATTCGCTTCGTATATGTGCTCCTCTACCCCTTCTCCAGTATAATCAGTATTGGTTGGACTGCAAGGGCTGCTAGCCGTAGAGCACCTGGGCGTAATATCACGAATACTAACTCTGGACAATGAAAGGGAATAACGCGATGTGCTTTGTCCACCGTTATTTCCTGCATACCAATACAACAAACTCCAACTTGGCGGAGCTGCGGCACCTCTACAATCTCGATAAAATGTAATTATTATTTTGAATTTCCCATTTCCCAAGCATTTATATCCCATATCCGCGCCCATGACGTGATCCGCCTTTCCTGGCTTTGCCAAAAGACAAAGCAGAAACACAACGAATATGCGCATCCATCGCCCAACAAATATTGATTCTAAACGTAATTTTAACATGCCAATTAACGAAATTATTTATAATGATTTAGAATGCCAAATTACCCCTTGGAATTAAACGTTTATTTTCTTAACATTTAATCTATTGAACAGCGAATTAGACAATTTATAATCGTTATTTTTATAGACACGATTACCCTACAGAACGATGCCTGTTTACATACTTAAAGAAAATTCTTTTGATTATACAAAGCCCAACAGCTGCTTAAAAGCAATCCAAACATTTTTCTTTACTTCGGTTGACGTTAACATAGATCTAAATCCAGGCAAATAAATCAACTTATAGTTATTGAAATTTATCATAGAAAAATGTTGCATAGAGGGGTTGCTCAGCGGATGATCAGACCACAAAACGCAATATTCCGTTTCAAATTCCTGTACAATTTCCGTTGAAAATTGTATTCCATTATTTACAGCCATCGATTGCAATTGGGTGGAATTCTGAAAATTAACCATCGCAACCTCAGTAAATTGAATAGGATTCCCGTTAACTTTCAGATTTATCATCAGTTTCTCATAGGCCACCAATGCTTCATCGCTTAAATCACTGTCTATGGCATCCAGAAACACATTAACAATTTTGATTTTTTGTTTTGGAATTTTTTTTACCTGAACGGAGGCAACATCCTCGGGCAAACTACTTCCTGTTTGAGGTTCAATATCCTTACTCTTTACGTTCGATTGATTGAATTCTTTTTCAATCCAATCCAATTGAATATCAGATTTTAACACAAAAATATCAACCCCAAATAACGGAAACAAGAATAAAGGATTTTCAATATTTTGGCTATTATTACCTGTTTCCATGGTTCGATTTCTTACCTTTGTTGTAGTATGGGATTCGAAATTACGATTGAAAAATCAGAAATCAGTAGAATTAAAAATTTTGACCCTCAAAACATCGGTTTTGGCAAAATTTTCACAGATCACATGTTTTTAGCCAATTGGGATGGCAATGAATGGATAAACCCAAGAATTGTTCCCTATGGACCGCTTAGTTTAAGTCCAGCCACCAGCGCTATTCATTACGGACAATCGATTTTCGAAGGCATGAAAGCTTTCAAAAGCCAAAAAGATGGTAAAACATTGTTATTCAGACCCTTAGAAAACTGCAAACGACTTAATAAATCGGCAGAAAGAATGGTGATGCCTTCGGTTCCCGAGGCGTTGTTCATGTCCGGACTAACCACTTTACTTACCTTGGACGAGGCATGGATTCCTAAAACGGAGGGAGGCGCATTATATATTCGGCCTTACATGTTTGCCACCGATGATTTTATTGGCGTTAAACCTTCGGAGAACTTTATTTTCGCTATTTTTTGTTGCCCCGTAGGCCCTTATTATACTAAGGCATTAAAAGTTAAAGTAGAGGACGAATTTTCTCGTGCCGCTCCTGGCGGTGTTGGATTTACTAAATGCGCTGGCAATTATGGGGCCGCAATGTACCCAACACAAAAAGCACAGCAAGAAGGATTTGATCAGATTTTATGGACTGATCCTGTTTCGCATCAATGGGTAGAAGAAACGGGTACCACCAATTTATTCGCAGTCATTGGAAATACAGTAGTTACTCCCTCATTAACAAATACATTGTTGGCTGGTATAACTCGTGACAGCGTAATTACAGGTTTACGACATTTGGGTTACACCGTTGAAGAGAGACCTTTATCTGTACAAGAATTAAAAGATGCTGTTGTTAATAGTACATTGAAAGAAATGTTCATTACAGGTACTGCTGCAACCCTAATTTCCATTCAGGGATTTAGTCACAAAAGTGAATATTTCGAAGTATTGGACAAGGGTAATACGGATACTTCTTTGGCCATCAAAACTTTCTTGGATTCCCTACGTTACGGAAATATTACGGATCCATTTGGATGGACGGTTGTTGTTTAAGCCACTGGAATTTACGTGCGCTCAAACGTTCTAAAATAATTCAATAATCACTCCTGCTACATTGTCTAATTGTACAGGGAACGATACTATTCTATAAGTATTTCGAGTTCAGATTGCTCCTAATATTTAATTAAAATGTCTAATTAGACTAAATCCAAATCCGTAAAACGATTTACTATGCACTCGCTGGGTTCGTGAATCATGAAACATTTGCATGTTTGCATTGGGTTCCAAAACAACCGTAAAATTCCTGTTTATACTAATCGATGGCCCAAGGGCTATTTTCATATCCATGGTTGTTAATCGCTGATTATCAATGGAGTGAAATTCAAAATCACTGAAGTAATAACCGGTACTTTTAATGGTTCTTCCTGGAGAAATTTGCATGGCAACTCGGAACGGTGTTTTACCCAAATACATGAGTTTTCTGAACCCAATTGGAAGAGAAATTTTGGTGATTTGGTAATTTATTCCGCCCTGTGTTGTAGTTAATTCATTCACGGTTGAATCGAAATAGATTACCTGTCTATCGTTGGGATTTGGAAACCCAATAAGCACAGAACTATCTCTCACCGTGTAAGAATTCCACTCCCGTTTTTGCCATTGCCCATTGCCTTCCCATTCTCCATAGGAAGCACCGACGGCTATTTGTATGCCATTCGATAAATCCTTGAGTACCGACAATTGATAATGGGCATTGTATTGATTGCCCAACACACTTAATGGTAGTGTTTCATCAAAATTTGTAAGGACTCTACTACCCGTACCAACCGATAGTTCTAGATGGTATGGAGAATCGAAATTGCCGGGCTTGAAGTAGTGGTTGAGTTCCTCATCTTCTAAATCAACAAATACCGGTTTAAAATCCGATTCCGATAATGGATCGGGAATTTCAAACATTTGTAATCCTTTACCGTGAGTTAATGCCAATAAGGCTTCAATATTAATCCAATGATTGGCCTCAGCTTGTTGTTCTACTTCTGAAACAGAAGAAATTTCTGCGGCGGTCACTGATGTTGCCGTTATCCTCGAAGTAATTTCCTCTAATACTGGAGCATTTGTAGGTGCCTCATTATTGAAATTTGAAACAGGAATTATATCTACTTTAGGAACACTTACAGCGATTGTTTCTGCTTTGTTTATTGCGGAACCTGGAATTTCTGCAGGTTCCATGGCTTCACCAGTTAAGGTGATTTTATTTGAATTTGATACTTTATTCTCCGATGGATTTATTGCGGAAGTTTCATTTTGGGTTACTACTGAAATTGCTGTAAGGATATCCGAATTTGTAACCTTTTGATAATCAATGACGATTTCGGCAGGAATTATGTTGCGCGTTTGAGCCAGAATTTCTGTAGCGGTTTCCGCGAGATTCTGTTTTTCTGAATATGCCTGAATATTATTATTGTAAATTACGGTTTTATCAGTGGACTTATAAGTGGTAGTACCGATAAACTTCTGGGCTTTCTCTTCTGCTTGTTTGCTTTCTGTGTTTTTTTGAGTTTGTTGGCTTTGATTTGCTGCGATAACTACGGATTTATTGATTTTTCCGTGGGAGGAATTCCAAACAAAATAGCCCAATCCTGCCGCAGTAAACAAACCACCAACCACCACAATTCTTGGCCAAAACAAGAGTAATCTTCGTTTCTTTTTCTCGCGCCGTTGCATTACCTCTTCAAACGTCATACGCTCATTGAGCGGTGACTCTAAGTCGTGAATTTGATCTACGATATGTTTTTCCAAGTACGACATTAAGAGGGTGAATTAAGGGGGTTAGCGGATGGATTCTGTTTAATTAAGGCCAATTGCAGCGCTTTTCGAGCTTTTGAAAATTGGGAACGAGAAGTACCTTCATCGATACCAAGTTCATCGGCAATTTCTTTATGACTATACCCTTCAATCGCATACATATTAAATACGGTGCGATAACCTACGGGCAGAGATTCGATCAATAACAAAATTTCCTTTACTTGTAAATTATTTAATCCTTGGTCATCAAAGCCCAAATGATATTCTTCTTCCGTAAGAGAATCTAATACATGCTTCCTTGCTCGAATTTTGTTGATGCACTGATTAACGGTAATACGTCTCATCCAAGTTTCCAAGGAACTATCGCCTCTAAACTTAGCTAGGTTATCGTATATCTTCACAAAACTCTCCATGAGTGCATCTTCGGCTTCTTCGGTATTATTGCAATAGCGTTGGCACAATGCGAACAATTTTTTGGAATATCGGTTCCAAAGTTCGCGCTGACAGATTCGGTCTTCGCGCTTGCAACCCTCTAACAATTCTTTGTCCGTCATGCCGGTGTATAAATTTCATGACTCCTTTAGGAAGTTGCAGTAGTAGACAAACGAATGTTTCTAAATGTTGCTTCCGGGAGAAATTATTTTACAAGTTTCGAAAAAAAGCCATTGTTTTCCACAACCGGTGGCAATTATTTTCTTTTTTGATTGGTATTGTGGTAGTTGTTTTACTGCAATGTTTGTTCTGCTACCTATTCAATCTGTGACAACGTCACATACGAAGACTTCCATTTGGTTTTACATTATTGCTTCTTTTTGCTGTTTTTCTGTTTCGCATTTATCCGCTCAGTACATCAAGCAAAGCTCTTTCGATCAGGCCGAAAAAATAACCAAGACCCTATCGTTTGAAAAACAAGTAGCACAATTACTGATGGTTCCTGCGTGGTCCAAGGACAATCAAGTAGATCCCGTGGTTGTTAAACAAATCAAGCAGTACGGAGTTGGAGGAATCATTTGGTTTCAGGGCGATTTGATAACTCAGGCGTATCTGAATAATTATTACCAACAAGAAAGTCAGTTACCTCTGTTGGTGGGAATAGACGGAGAATGGGGCCTGTCTATGCGTTTGTCGAATCAATACAAGTATCCCTATCCATTAACCTTAGGTGCGGCATCCCAAGTAAAAAAGGATTTGCTCACTGAGGAGTATAGTTACAGAACCGGTCTCTATATTGGTTGGGAATGCAAGCGTGCGGGCATACACATCAACTTTGCCCCAGACATCGATGTTAATACCGAACCCAATAATCCTATCATTGGTTTTCGGAGTTTTGGGTCTGATCCCGCCCATGTTGCACAATTGGGATTGGCCTTTTCTAAAGGCTTACAGGAAGCTGGCATATTGGCCTGTGCCAAGCATTTCCCAGGGCATGGCAATACCATGGTAGACTCCCACAAAGATTTGCCTACCATTACCCTTCCCCTTTCTGAAATCGAAAAAACACATGTTGAACCTTTCCGAAAACTAGTAGAACAGCCCGTTGCAAGTGTGATGATGGGCCATTTACAAGTACCAAGCATGGATAGTTCTGGCTTACCCGCCTCTTTATCGAAAACCATCATCAACGATTGGGTACGCGGTAAACTTGGCTATCAAGGATTAGTGATAACCGATGCGTTAAACATGAAGGGGGTGGCGAAAATTTCCAGCCCCACCGAGGTTGCTTTCATGGCGTTGCAAGCCGGAAATGATATTTTGTTGTTTCCCGAGGATGTAGCAGGATTTATTGAAATGGCAAAATCGGCCAAAGAAAATGGTTGGTTGGATAGTGCCGAAATTGCACAACGGGTTAAACGGGTTATTGCAACGAAAGTTCAGCTGGGCTTATTTCAGCAACGATTAATAGAAATACCTGGGCTAACCAGCGATGTACAGCAATTACAAAAAGAATTTGAGTCCGTATACGAACAAGAAATCGCCCAAAAATCTACGGTTAACCTGCAACCAACGGTGGGTAGTATTTCGGGTTTGCCTTGGAAACCCTATCAATCCGACAGTATTTTACCCGTTTTCATCGGCGATAGCATTTCCTTTCAAGTATTAAAAAAACTGCAAGGATACAACTACTGCAAATACCCGGTTTTGGTTAATTGGAATACTGATTCGATTAAATTAAATATTGTATTGAAATCGATCTATCAACGACATTCGCTTCGATCAAGAATTGTTGTTTTTGGACTCGACTTCCCTATTTGGGGCACAAAATCCAGGGTAGTTCCATCCAAAATCGCCCTATTTTTGATGGAACTTCAAAATAAATACCGCATGGTTTACTTGCATGCCGGTCATAGCTATGCCATTCGCGAAATACAGCAAAAAGGAACCGTTCCGATGGTAATTGTTCACGAAAATTCTATCGGGAAAATTCATCTGGGAATAGAAAATATATTCGGTGGTTATTCAGGCCACGGCATTTTACCCATTGAAATTAAAAACACCAGCTCCTTGGTGTTGAACTCGGTTAATAACTGGAAACATCTGCCCAATTTTATTCCCTCGTATTTGGAGGACAAAGATCACTTTCAACGATTGCAATACCTGCAGCAAACCGCGGCCATTGACTCCATGATGCAATTAGGGTTATCGGAAAAATTATACCCCAGTGCTCAATTGGTGGTATTAAAAGACGGTAAACTGTTTTACGAAAAATCGTTTGGGTACCTCCCCGACTCCACGGAAACATGGGTTGGGCCACAACAAAACCCGCGATTAAAACTAGTGCAAGAAAGTCAGGGGAATACAGGGCCTAAAGTATTAGCTAACAATCAACATATCTACGACATCGCATCGGTAACAAAAATTGCAGCCACCACAGCGGCCATCATGAAATTGGTTGAATCCAAAGGAATAAAGTTAGATGTGGGTATCGGCACGATTTTTCCCGAAGTTTCTGCAAGTCCTTGGGCATCATTAACTTTACGAGAGTTGCTTATGCATAGAACAGGGTTGGTTGCATTTCTGCCATTAACCACAAAATTCACAGAACACGGTGCCCAGGTTAGAATAAATAGCAATGCCGGGGTATCGAAGTTAATGTCGGACAATCAACAAATGCCTATAGGTCAAGGCGTGTGGCTGGATCAAGTATGGGGCAATAAGGCTTGGGAATGGATAAAGCGATTAACCCCGCTGGGCGATAAAGCCTATATATACAGCGATATTAATTTTGTTATTTTGGGTAAATTCATTGAATATGAGACCGGCATGAGTTTGGATCGATACGTGGATCAGGAGTTTTACAGACCTATGGGATTAACCACATTGGGGTTCAGGCCTTTGCAAAAAAACATCCCGGCTTACCAAATTGCACCTACTTTTATTGATACCTATAGTGTTTCCTCCGGATTAGGTAGAGGATTGGTTCAGGGTTATGTGCACGATCCCACCGCTATGTTTTTGGGGGGCGTTGCCGGCAATGCAGGGTTGTTTTCCAATGCTCATGATTTAGCTTGCTTTATGGAAATGCTGCGATCTGGTGGAATTTGGAATGGAAAACGATATTTAAAATCCAGTACCATTGCTCATTTTACTGCCAGCGTAGGCCATATTAAAACCAACAAAAAAGGCGAGAAAATTAATCACTACCGAGGATTGGGATTCGATAAAGTAAATGGTAAAGAAGGCCTAAAAAACAATGTATTTGAAGGGGCTCCCGAAAGTCTTTTCGGCCACAGTGGATACACTGGTACTTGGGCTTGGGCCGATCCAGAAAGCGGATTGGTATTTGTATTTTTATCGAACAGAACCTTCCCCACCGATACCAATAAAAAATTGGCTGAAACCGGATTTAGAGGTAGACTGTTAGAGGTAGTGTATAAAAATCTACCGAAAGAATAGTGATACATCGATTCCGCCCAAGTTCCCACTACTCATCAACAACAATACTTGATGTTGATCAGACTGGTTTTTTAACGCATTTACTATCAAGTCTTGTAATTCGGTAGGTGAACTGACAGCTTTACCCGCGCCAAATCGACTCTCAATTTCTTCAGCGCTGGGAATTGGCATTTTCTTTAATTCGAAAACATGGGGATCGAACAAAATAAAGGCTTGATTGGCGGGCTGTAAGGTTTGGTTGTACCTCGACATAAATTCGGGGTTTAAACTGGAAAACGTATGTACTTCAAATACCGCAACAAACTTAGAATCGGGGAACTGTTCGCGAACGGCATTCACGGTGGCCGCCACTTTGGAGGGTGCATGAGCAAAATCACGGATTACGGTTAACGATTTCGCTTGGTGAATTATTTCCATGCGTTTAGCGGTTCCAGGAAAGGTGGATAGCGCTTGCCAGGCGTTAGTTTCTTCGATACCTACCCATTTCGCCAATTTCACTACGCCAGCAGCATTTTGTAAATTGTGTTTGCCAAAAAATGGAAGCGGCATGTGGGTGGTATTTCCGTCGGTATCGGCCGTTAATAAGACCCCGTGTTCTTGAGGTATATATCCAGGCTCTGAATATGAGATAGCCTTAACGGATTGTTTTTCTACGATTTTTTTCAAATCCTCATCCCCATCAAACCACACCACTGTTGGATTTTCTGTATCCATGGATTCAATCAGCAAGCGAAATTGATCTTGGTATAGGGATTCTTGAGGAAATACATTCACGTGATCCCAAGCAATACCGGTAATCATGGCTGCATTGGCTTTGTAATGAATAAATTTGGGTCGAAGATCCAAGGGCGAGGTTAGGTATTCATCGCCTTCGATGATGATGTATGGGGCATCGGAAATCCTAACCATTCTATCGTATCCGGGAATGATTGAACCTACGAGGTAATCGAAGTCGATGTTATTTTGTTTTAGCACGTGCATCAACATACCGGTAGACGTAGTTTTACCATGAGAACCGGCGATAACGATTCGCTTTTTATTTTTTGCGTGTTGGTAGATAAATTCTGGGAAGGAATAGATGGGTAGTTGAAGTTCTTGGGCTTTTATTAATTCCGGATTATCGGCTTTGGCGTGCATGCCTAGGACCACAGCATCGATGGATTGGGTGATTTTTTCGGGGTACCATCCGTTGGTTTCGGGCAATAATCCTTGCTGTTGCAAGCGCGATTTTGCGGGTTCAAAAATTTCATCATCACTACCTGTAACTGTATGTCCGAGGGCATGTAATTCCAGCGCAAGATTGTGCATTACAGCACCACCGATAGCAATAAAATGGTAATTCATAGTAATTTTTTCAGCGAAAGGGCGAAAGTACTATGCAAGGTAATCCAATTGGCGAAAAAGGCGGTTTTTTTTTGCTATTTTTGCGGAAACTAAAAAGAATGAAAGTTCTCGTTTGTATCAGTGTGGTTCCAGATACCACTACAAAAATTGGGTTTATTGAAAACAACACCCAATTCAACACGGCCGGTGTTCAGTATATTTTAAATCCTTACGATGAATTGGCGGTTACTCGCGGATTAGAATTGGCGGAAGCCAACGGCGGTTCTGTTACCATTGTTCACGTGGGTAAAGCTGACAGTGAAGCGGTAATACGCAAGGCGTTGAGCATGGGTGCCAACGAGGCAATCCGCATCGATGCAGAACCTACCGATGCGCAATTTGTAGCGGCTGAGATTGCAAAAATTGCTGGTGGTTACGATTTGATTTTAACTGGTAGGGAGAGTATTGACTACAATAGCGGTGCTGTTGGCGGATTATTGGGTGCACTGTTGGGGATTCCTTCGGTGAACGTAGTAACGAGAATCGATTATGCCAATGGAACCTTTACTTTTGATCGCGATATAGATGGCGGTAGAGAGACGGTTTCATGCGCTGCTCCGGTAGTGGCGAGTGCGCAAAAGGATTTGTGCGAACCTCGTATCCCAAATATGCGCGGAATCATGGCGGCAAGAACCAAACCATTGCAATTACTTCAGCCACAAACGGTTGCTGATTTTTCCGCCTCTAAATCGTATGAGTTACCCACTGCCAAAACGGGGGTTAAAATGATTGATCCTGAGAATGCATCCCAATTGATTGATATTTTAAGAAACGAAGCCAAAGTAATTTAATCCACGATGAAAAACATTTTAGTATTTGCAGAAAGCGCAGACAATACCTTTAAAAAATCCACTCAAGAGGCAATATCGTATGCACGTGAAATAGCAGAAACTGTGGGCGGTACGGTAACAGCATTGGTAATTGGAGCTACTGATGGAAGTAATTTAGGGAATTACGGTGCTCACCAAGTGGTTAGCGTTGATTATGCAGGAAGCTTTACTTCCGATGCGTATTCCACCATCATTGCCGAGGTGGCTAAATCCATGCAGTCCGATTTATTGGTTGTAAGTAATACCTATTCAGGAAAATCAGTGGCGCCACGCGTAGCGGCATCATTGGATGCTTCATTAGCTACGAACGTAATCAGTTTGCCCGTTACCAGCGATGGATTTGTGGTTAAACGCGGTGTGTTTTCTGGGAAAGCATTTGCTTGGGTTAATTTATCCAAATCTTGCAAAGTATTAAGTATCACCCCCAACTCGTTTGAGATTAAAACTTGGAGCGGAGATGCAAATAAATCCACCCAATCGATTTCAGCTACGTCTGGGATTGCGGTGGAGCAAGTGAATAAAGTTACCGGAAAAATAGCATTAACGGAGGCCGAAGTGGTGATTAGCGGTGGACGAGGATTGAAGGGTCCAGAAAATTGGGGAATGATTGAAGAATTGGCCGATGCATTAGGAGCTGCCACTGCTTGTAGTAAACCCGTAAGCGATATGGGCTGGAGACCCCACAGCGAACACGTAGGTCAGACGGGAATTACGATTAAACCGAATTTGTATATCGCTGTTGGTATTAGCGGTGCCATACAGCATTTGGCCGGAGTTAGTTCAAGCAAAGTTATCGTTGCAATCAACAAAGATCCCGAAGCGCCTTTCTTCAAAGCAGCGGATTATGGAATTGTTGGAGATGCATTTGATGTATTGCCTAAAATTATAGCAGCAGCAAAAAATTAATCCATGCGCACCGAGTTAGAAATACGGAACATTGTACCCGCACACTCACACGGTGCCTACACGCTATATCTGAAAGAAAAGTTTGGGACTAGGGTTTTACCCATTATCATCGGCGGTTTCGAAGCGCAAGCCATCGCCATGGAATTGGAAAAAATGAAACCCAGTAGACCCCTTACGCACGATTTATTTGCCAACACCCTGCGCGAGTTTCACTTGCATGTAGTAGAAGTTAGTATCGATCATTTAGAAGAAGGCGTTTACTTTGCTACCATCACTTGCAGCGATTCGTTAAAATCCGATGCTCCTAGAATCAAGTTGGATAGTAGAACCTCGGATGCCATAGCCATGGCTACCAAATTCCAATGTCCCATTTACTGTTCCGAATCGGTAATGAACGAATCTGGATTTGCCGATGATAAGGAGGAAGAGGATTTCGATACCCCCGGTAGGTCCGAAGAAAAAGACATTCAACCATCGGCCAAGAACGAGGATAAATTGGCGGGATATAGTATGGATGAATTAGAACAATTATTAGAAGAAGCCATTAATATTGAAGATTATATTCGTGCCGCTCAAATTCGGGATGAAATTAAACGCAGAAAATAATGGCTAGTTTGTTTCTTATCAATAATCAGTGGGTGGATGCGAATCAACCCCACTTCCCTCCTACTTTTCGTGGATACCGCTACGGAGATGGTTTCTTCGAAAGTATGCGGTTTGATAATGGCAGGGTACTGCATTTGTTATTGCATGCCGAACGCATAAGAAAATCGGCACTGCTTCTTAAATTAAATCTTCCCAGTGCATGGGACGAAATAGCCTGGGAAACGCAAATTACTGCAGCCTGTCAGAAAGCCGGCTTTAAGCAAGCCCGCATCCGATTAAGTTTCCTCCGTGATACCGATGGATTTTACACCCCAGATAATAATGAAGTCTGTGTTATAACCGAAATCCTTGAAGAAGAGCAAAGCGGTTATCCATG
>CANGWH010000061.1 GCA_947457565.1 Flavobacteriales bacterium | reverse complement strand
CTTCTTCAAACTTGTCTTGAATTCCTACAAAACCGCGGTACATTGGCATGGGATAGGGCTGACCTTCTTCGCGGATAATTAAGGGTTTGCCAAGCGATTCACCGATGGCTTGAGTCATAACTTGAGCTTGTTTTTTCGCCTTTTTCATGGCCTCAATACGCAATTCTTGATAAATGCTGTCTTGGTTGCTATAGGCGGTTTTATAAATCGATGCTTGGTTGATATAAATTTTATTTAATTCTTGGTATAATTTCCCTAAAACATCGGCATTTGCTACCTTTAAACTGTAAACTTTCTTATCAACTACATCCTTTTTACCCCAAGTATTGATGTTTTGCAGGTTGGCTTGAGCATTGAATAAGGTTAGGTTTTCGGTAGGAATTCCCAGGTCTTTTACAATTTTCTTCAGCTTGATTTCCTGTTCCGAAATTTTTAATGTTTTTCTACCGTCTTGAACCTCCAACAGAGTAATCATCACATAAATTTCGTTGGGAGTGATTTCCTTTTCCGCTTTGGCTTGTATTTCGATAAAGGGAATTTCAGGGGCTTGAGCAAAAGAGGATACTGCGTAAATGGATGCAGCTAGGAGTAAAATTAATTTTTTCATGGTCGATAATACGATTTACATCCCAAAGGTAAATGAAAATTACAGTGTGGTTATTTTAGACAATGAATAATGGCTGTATATTGCACGCAACTATGAGAATATCATGCATTAATTATGTGATTTCCAGCTGTTTGGTTTTTGCGGCTGTTGGTTGTAATTCGTCCGAAAACACCGCAAATGTGGCACAAGATAGTTTGTTATTGCCTGATTCGGTGGCGGAATTTCCTGTTGCCGATGCCGAGCGGAGTTTTCCTTTTGATTTTCAGGCCGATGCAACCATGGTAATCCCAGGGGGGTACTACGATCAATCGCAAGCGGAACGTTATTTAAAGCAGAAATTTTATGGGTTGATGTTGGACAGTTCAACCATGAATTATTCCATTCAACCGATAAACGAACCTTTGGATATGTTGAATTCTCAGGATCAATACGGACATATTGGTTATTATTGGCCAATATTGATACATGGGGGTAATGAATGTTTGTATACGTTTAGCGATAATGTTATAAACAAGCCATTATCATCCGTGAAAAATTTGATTAAACAGCCTGTTTTTCTAACGGATTCTAACTCGTTGGAATTCACCTCATCAGACCGTAAATACAAAATCAATTGCTTGCATACTCGCACTAAAGAAGAATCCGGTTTAGAGTATATTTCGAAGTATCGATTAATTCTAAAAAGTACCGATAAGCAGGGTAAAGATTTGAAAAAGACGATGTTGAGTTACATTCCCTTTTTTGATGATGGTGCGGTGGAGATATTGTTTGTGGGTGATTTGGATGGGGATTCTTACCCGGATTTGTTGATTGATAATGCCTACAAGTATACGGGTAAAGGAAAATCTATCATTTTCTATTCAACCAAAGCGTCCAAGATCAAGGGCATGCCGGTACCTGTTTGTCAATCCGAAATCGGGCATTTCCAGTCTGAGTTTGATACCCCCGAAGGTTGTTAAATTTTAAGTAGTTAGTGATGCAAATTTTGGGCTGGGAGGAATCACCGAATTCCTTGGAAAAAGAATACCGATTTGAATCGTTTGAAATGGCGATGGTTTTTATGCAACAGGCATCGGTGAGAATTTCCGAACTTAACCATCATCCGGAATGGAGCAATGTTTACAACCGAGTTCGGGTGAGGTTAACCACGCACGATGCAGGCAACGCGGTTACTAATAAGGACAGGGAATTGGCAAAAGTGTTGGATGAAGTTTTTGAAGAAGTAGCCCCGACGGGAATCGAACCCATATCGAACGTTTAGGAAACGCTAATTTTATCCATTAAACTACGGGGCCAGCGTGGCGCGAAATTAGTTGGTTTGTTTCACACAAGAAAATCAAAGTAAACAAATTGATTCCTATTTTCGCATATCCATGTCATCCGAAGAAAATCCCGGAAAAGCCCTCAAAATAATTGGAGGCCTATTTGCGCTTCTCTTACTTTGGCCGTTTCTGCGAGCGGTTAGTACCTCAAACGATTTGAATTTATTTTTTTCGGCAGCGGAGCGTTTGGCATCGCTTAAAAATTTATACGATCCGGGCTATGAATCCCAAGGCTGGATTCTAAAATACTATTACAGCCCCTTGTTTGCTACCGCCTTATTGCCCTTTACCTTATTGCCAAATATGCCTTTTTTACCAGAACAGATTCCTTTTTCAATTATTGTACTGAAATTGGTTTGGGGGTTATTCATGGTTTGGCTTATTTGGGATATTGCTAAGCTAATTAATGAGAAATTCACCTTTGCATCGCCCAAGAAAAAAGCTTGGTTCTGGGGTGTTTTGGCTTTTTTAACTTGGCGCTGGTGTTTCCTTAATTTGCTTTACGGGCAAATGACCATCTTGGTTGTTTGGGGTGTTTTACGAGCCTTTAGAAATCCCGAATTACCCACGGTAAAGAATTTGTTGCCTATGTCTTTGGGCATCAATATCAAAGTGCTACCCATTTTTATTTTGGGACAGTATTTTCTTCAACAACGATGGCGCGCCTTCTTTACAGTAATTTTTCTTACCGTTTTATTAGCTATTGTACCCTTTGGATATTTGCCGATTGATTATCATTCAGCACTGATGAAAGGTTGGTTTCAAAACATCAATCCGTTTTCTGGGAGTCATATAGTTGAGGTTGGCGAAGGCGGATTTGTTGATTTTGGTGCGTTGGTAACCAAATACATGACTTCATTGCATATACCGGGAGAATCTACCATTTACAGCTTTAAATGGAGTCATAGCGAAGTATTTTGGTCAACCCAGGCTTTCCGATTGTTGGTGTTGATGTTGTCTTGGTTGGGTTTGAAAATTATCGAAAAAGGGAATTACGAAAACAAGTCGTTTTGGCAAATGGCGTTATTTCTTGGGGTAGTGCCGATAGCGTTTCCTCACCAACGCGATTATTCACTGATGCTTCAATTGCCCATCGTTGCATTGATAGTGAAAGATTGGGTAGATGGACAAATTAGACTAACCATCGCTCACAAGATAATTTTTGTATTGGGCGGAGTATTAATGGGCAATTTGCTGTTTTTGGAGTCGTTTCCCGCTTTTGTTCGATTGAATTGGCAAGGTTTGCGATTGCAAGGAATAGGTGGAATGGTAGTTTGGTTTGGTTTCGTACATTATTTAGTGTTTAGTTCTAACCATGTAATGCACAACCTATTCAAATCCAAGTAAACAATCTCTATACTTTTTCAAATAAATTTAACCATTCAACAATTATCTTCGCACTATGAAAAAGATTTCTCTATTAATTTTCAGTACGCTAATAGCCATGATTTCTGCAAATGTGGCATTTGCTCAGTGCACACCTGATAAAGATATTACGGTGCCAGGGTTTTATCCAGCTACTTTTCCCGAGGCGGATCAAGATAAGCCCTATTCCGCTACCACAACGATATTGTCTATCAAGGATACTACCGTATTTGGTCAAGCTGTAATTATCGATTCAACGGTATTAAAGGCTGTTTTGGGACTTCCTCCTGGAATCACCCATCAATGCTTGAATAATAGTTGTGTCTTTTTTCCTTCTCAGCCCAGTTGCGTTAATTTTGCGGGAACACCTACCAAAGCAGGTACCTATCCTCTAAAAATGGTTATTACCATCTTTGCAAAAATTGGTGGTACAATTCCTTACAACCGAGTGGATACTGTAAGAAACTTCACCATGAAAGTTAACGGTATGAATTCGGTAGATTTTGCGAATACCTCTGATGCGTTTGAAATCATGCCTAATCCAGTGAATGATAAGTTGTTCGTTAATTTTGGCGATAAATTTTCAGTTAAAAATACGATGATTATGGATGCTATGGGTAGAAGTGTTGAAGTAATTATCCACTCTCAAGACGATACCCATTTCGTAATCGATACCCGTTTGCTTACTCCAGGGATTTATTTTTGCTCAAACGGAAATTCGGTAAAACGTTTCGTTAAAATTTAACATGGACAAACTTCGGTTTGATATACCCAAGCGCCGAGCTGAAACTCCGGCATTGGCGGTTATGGTAATAGCTTCTTTGTTTGGTTGGGGAGCACACAATCATTTGTTTGGTTATGGTGGAGGATTCGTATGGTTAGCAGTTGTAATTCCAACGATACTTTGGATTTATAAAAAGAGAGCAGGTGAGTATTTTGTGGAAGTAGATGAAACCGGGATTGGATGGAGACAACATTTTTTCTCCAGGTATAATTATATACCTTGGTCATATTTACAACGAATTGATTATTTGGAATTTGAAATCAATTTCATGCTTAAAGAAACTGCACAGGTAGTTTGTTTTCAGCTCAGCGGATTAGACGAAGAACAGGCCGATGAGTTGAAAGAAAAAATATCACAAATTATCGGAAACAGAGATAAAGAATCCTAAGGATAAGATTTACAATATGTCGTTTAAACCCAATTTTGATTTTGTTGAAGAGTTGCGCTGGCGTGGATTGATGCACGATATCATGCCAGGCACCGAGGAGTTACTAAATAAGGAGCGAGTTACTGGTTATGTGGGTTTTGATCCAACAGCGGATTCTCTTCATATTGGTAATTTGGTGCCTATTACGCAGTTGATGTTATTTCAAAGAGCGGGTCATAGGCCGGTTGCATTGGTGGGTGGTGCCACCGGAATGGTGGGTGATCCCAGTGGGAAATCAGACGAGCGAAAATTATTGGACGAGGCTACCATACAGCATAATATCGATTGCCAAAAAAAGCAATTGGAGAAGTTTATCGATTTCGGAGATTTCGATAATGGAGCGCAATTAGTTAATAATTACGATTGGTTTAAAAATTGGAGTTTTCTTGGTTTTATTCGCGATGTAGGTAAACACATAACCGTGAGCTACATGATGGGAAAGGACAGTGTAAGGAACCGTTTAGAAAGCGGAGGAATCTCCTTTACTGAGTTTTCTTATCAGTTGGTTCAGGGGTACGATTTTCTGCATTTATACCGAGAATTAGGTTGTAAACTGCAAATGGGTGGTAGCGACCAATGGGGTAACATCACTACTGGTACGGAATTAATTAGACGTATGGAAAGCGGTGAAGCTTACGCTCTTACAGCACCCCTTGTTACAAAGGCTGATGGTACCAAATTTGGCAAAAGTGAAGGTGGTAATGTTTGGTTGGATCCTAAGAAAACATCGCCCTATAAATTTTATCAGTTTTGGTTAAACGTTGCCGATGAAGATGCAATTAAATTCATCAAAATTTACTCGTTAAAGTCCAGAGCCGAAATTGAACAAATCATTCAAGATTCCATAGGAAATGAGCATTTGAGAATTGTTCAAAGAGCTTTGGCCGAGGAAATGACCATTCGGGTTCACTCTCAGCTTGATTTGAACATGGCTGTTAAAGCTACCCAGATCTTTTTTGGAAATGGTTCTGCCGAAGATTTGATGGGTTTAGACTTAGCAACATTAGAAGCTTCATTAGAAGGTATGGAAATGTTTGAAATCCCTAAATCTGAATTAGAAAACGGAATCCCAGTTTTAGATTTATTGGCTGGAAATACTACTATTTTCCCAAGCAAGGGTGAAGCTAGAAAGATGATACAATCAAACGGTTTTGCCATTAATAAAACCAAAGAAGCCGATCCAAATTTGGTGGTTTCGGCCGATAAATTATTGCATAATAAGTACCTTGTTGCTCAGAAAGGCAAAAAGCAGTATTACCTTATTAAAGCAATTTAAAAGTTGCAATAATTCAAAGTATTTTCGGTTCCCAACTGTGTACAGCCATAAGTGTTCCATGACTCCCAATTGTGGAGATGGATAATTATTTTTACTAAACGATTAACAGTTAAAGGTTTACGATTTTTTCTAAGTAGCTGCCGTAACCGCTCTTTTTAAGGGGTTGGGCCACTTTAAGTAATTGTTCGCTGCTGATAAAACCTTGTCTCCAGGCTACCTCTTCTATACAACCGATTTTTAAACCTTGTCTTTCTTCAATTACTTGAACAAACTGACCCGCTTGCATTAACGAAGCAAACGTTCCTGTATCCAGCCATGCCGTTCCGCGTTCAAGTATTCGAACTTGAAGTTTACTATCCGCCAAATAGGTTTTGTTTACATCGGTAATTTCTAATTCTCCGCGCGGAGAAGGCTTCAGATTTTTAGAGATTTCAACAACGTTATTATCGTAGAAATACAAACCGGGTACCGCGTAATTTGATTTTGGAGAAACGGGCTTTTCTTCAATAGATAATGCTTGCAAATCAGAGCTAAACTCCACCACACCATACCGTTCGGGATCACTTACATGGTAAGCAAATACGATACCCCCCGTAGGATCTACACTGCTTTTTAAGGTTTCTTGAAATCTAGAACCAAAGAAAATATTATCGCCCAAAACCAAGGCAACAGAATCATTTCCTATAAAATCGGCACCCAATATAAACGCTTGTGCTAAACCATCCGGTGAAGGTTGTACGCAATATTCAAATCGACACCCAATTTGCTCTCCCGTTCCTAGCAATCGCTGAAAATGAGGTAGATCGTGTGGTGTGCTAATAATGAGGATTTCATTAATGCCAGCCATCATCAACACAGACAATGGATAATAAATCATGGGTTTGTCGTACACCGGCATCAACTGCTTGCTCATGGCAAGGGTTAATGGGTGCAATCGGGTTCCTGAACCTCCCGCGAGGACGATGCCTTTCATAGTGCGAAGATAATGCGGGGCGAATATACTTGAATCCAATCCACTTGAAAATCCGATGTAGGGTATCCTAAACTTTGTAACTGGGATAAATATCGGGATTGAATTTGGTTGTTGAGTACTATGTACATGGGTTCCTGAAAATACTGTTTCATCCAGCGATTGAAACGAATGGATCTAACCTTTATTCCATCGGTGTAGAATACCACCCGTTTTGGTGTCCATTTGCAAGAATAAATATGAAATTCTTGGTCGGTGTTGGCTTTTAGTTTGAATTTTCGGACTAAATGCTCCTTGGTATGTGTTTCAATTTTACCAAAATGGAGGGTTGCGGTTTGGGTGTGAATTTTACGTCCATTTTTACCTCCATACATCTCGAAAATATCGATTTCGGGAGGCCAATTTTGTTTGCCAGTAAGCCAGAATGCAGGCCAAGTAGCAGGTCCTTGGGGATTTTTAGATCGAATCGCAAAAAAACCGTAAGTAGTTGAAAAACTGTGAAATGTGTTGATTAGACCCACATTCATTGGAATGCTTCCGTACAATTTGAGGGCCGATTTGTTAATTAAACTCTCAGGATTTCGGATGGTGTCCATTAGCGGTTGATTTTCACGTTTAACCAGTAAATAATCGTTGTGGTGTTCCTTGAAAAATGAAATAGATTGTTCGGGAAGTTCAAATAAATTGGGTTGATGGATGTTGTATAAATGCAACAAACCGTCTTTTACCTCCACCGATGTCTCCCCATAATACTGATTTAAATTTTGGGGATGAAAATTCCCCCAAGGCTGACCTTTTTGCCAAATAGTCGACTGAAACGTATTGAAACTATCGCGGAAAACAGGGGTATAAGCGAATTTTTGATCCCGGGTTAAAGCAAAGTCTTTTCGATCTTTTCGAGAGATTTTGGGCAGTTGTAATTGAGTAGTGTTCTTTTTTCCCAGCCGATACCGCACGCTGCCACATATATTACTGATATTCCATGTTTGTTTAAAATACAGACCCATTTTTGCCCGATTGTAGCCAATTTTAGTGGAATCCAGGGGATTAGTTTGGGCGTGGACTTGCGTAATACCAAACAAAAATAGGTGGCAAACTATCAGAAAATGTTGCAGGAGATTTTGACGCGGTTTGATTCTTGTGAATGACGAATGCATGCGATATTAAAATTGGTAGTCCTACAAAATTATTGTAGGTTTGAATTGCTGTGAGCGAAGATACATTTAAGTCGGGATTTGTGAGTATCATAGGCATGCCAAATGCCGGAAAAAGCACGTTGTACAATGCCTTGATGGGCGAAAAATTAGCTATTATTAACCCCAAAGCCCAAACTACTAGGCACCGTATTTTGGGTGTGAAAAACGGTGAAGGTTTTCAAATAATTTATTCGGACACTCCGGGGATTTTACGTAAAACTAGTTACGGAATGCACGAAAAAATGATGAAAGTGGTGAATGAGAGTTTGGAAGACAGTGATGTGTTGGTGTTGTTGTTAGACATACACGGCAGGGACTTTTCGGAAGAAATTCGATTGAAATTTGAAGGATCCAAAGCCAAGAAAATTGTTGCATTAAACAAAATAGACAATTCTAATCAAGAGGAATTGGTGAAAAAGCTTAGTTGGCTAAAGGAGACGTTTGAGGCCGAAGTGTATTTACCAGTATCGGCACAAGAAGGTTTTCAATTAGACGTTTTGGAAAAGTATATTGTAGACTTTTTGCCGTTACACCCACCCTATTATCCTGAGGATCAACTTACCGATCGAAGCGAACGATTTTTTGTGAATGAAATCGTTCGAAATAACATTTTGAAGTTGTACGAAGAGGAAATTCCATATGCCTCGGAGGTGGTAACGCTTTCCTTTAAGGAGGAAGAAAAAATCATCCGACTTCATTGCGAAGTAATCTTAGAAAGACCCTCTCAAAAACCCATAGTTATTGGTAGAAATGGTGCCGGAATCAAGCGTTTGGGCATAGAGTCACGTAAGGAATTGGAGACATTTTTGGGTAAGCAGGTTTATTTAGAATTGTTTGTGAAAGTGCGCGATGATTGGAGAAACAACAAAACGATGCTGAAGCAATTTGGCTACGATACAGAATAAATTTATATGCGGATTTTGGGCCTGTTATTGGTAGGAATTTTGCCATGGATGGCTTGCCAAGGTGTGGGCGCCAATAAAGAAAGATTTCTACAAGACTCAATTACCGAAGAGGATATAGCGGTTGCTAAGGAATTGCATCAACAGTATTTGGGTCAAACGCAGCCGATATACAATGATACGGTATATCGGGTCAATTGTATGGGAAAACGGGTGGAGGTTCGATTTATTGTTTCGAAGAATACGTTAGGGTCTGGAAGGAAATTATTGCTGTTATTGCCAGGATGGAATTATTCCGATACTCAGTGGTGCACAAGAACCAAAGTTTGTGAAACAGCTCTGCGTCGGGGCTACGATCTGATGTTCGTGGAAATGGGTAAAAGCGTGTATATGGATAGTTTGTATCCCGAAATGCGCAAAGATTATCGATTACACCCAACAAGAACTTGGTTGTGGGATTCTGTTTTGCAGCCTTTGCAAGCCCGGGGATATTTTACGAATAAAGGAATTCCAGAAAGCCCTGTTAAAACGGGTAGCGGAAAGGTTCTTTATCGAGATTTGCGATTACCTATTCCCACCTTTGTAATGGGGCTGTCTACCGGAGGCCGAGGTTCCATGTTGTTGGGCTTAGAACACCCAGAGGCCTTTAGTGGTTTAGCGTCACTCAGCGGTGATTACGACCCTACATTAACCCCAAACGACAACTTGATGATTAATTGTATGGGGAGTTTTTCTTCGTTTTCGTACCGGTGGCAAGGTTCTAACAATATCCTTCGTAGAATTTCTGAATTGCAGGTACCTTGTTTTGTGGCTCATGGAAAAGCAGATGCTGTGGTTTCGGTAAATCAAGCGATACAAATGGCTGCTGCATATGAATCGGTTGAAGCAAACATGGTTTTGAATGATCATTCTTTGCCAAAATTTATATTCCGAATTGTTGAGAATGCTGGTCACGATTATCGATTTTGGAATCAGACAGGATTGGAGGCGTTGGATTTTTTCGATTCGTTGAATAAATAATCGATTGTTCATTCAATAATTAAGTAATACATTCGTTTTAAAGGAGTTATGTCGAATACATTTAAATCATCGGTGTTGAACCACTTAGGAAGTATTTCTATTGCTGTGGGTGTGGTAGTTACAGCTGCTATTTTGGGTTCTTCTTGGGTAGAAAGCAAGAGAAATTCTGAGAATAAAAAGACCATTGAGGTAACGGGAAAAGCCGAGAAAGACTTTACTTCTGATTTGGTGGTTTGGAGCGGAAGCTATTCTCGTTTCAGTGGGGATTTTAAGGATGCATATCGACAATTAAAAGAGGATCAGGCCAAGACCAAAGCATTTTTGGTAGCCAAAGGAATTAAAGAATCGGAGATTACCTTTTCTTCCACCGATATTCGAAAAGAGGATGAGGATGTTTACGACGAAAAAGGATATCGAAGAGGAACGCGCTTTTTAGGATACACTGCGGTTCAATCGGTTACTATAAAATCCAAAGAGATAGACAAGGTAGATGCCATTTCTAGAGAGGTTACGGATTTGTTGGAGCAAGGGGTTTCCTTTAATTCGGGTTCGCCTTCCTATTATTTTACCAAATTGGCAGAATTGAAAATTGATTTATTGAAAGAAGCGGCAAAAGATGCCAGAAATCGCTGCGAAACGGTGTTGGAAGAGGCGGGAGGTAGCAAGGGCAGGTTAACCAGAAGTACGATGGGTGTATTTCAGATAACGGGTCAGAATTCGGACGAGGAATATTCTTGGGGTGGCACGTTGAATACCAGTTCCAAAGAAAAAACCGCTAGTGTAACGGTTTCCTTGGAATACGATATC
Source organism: Flavobacteriales bacterium (assembly GCA_947457565.1). Lineage (GTDB taxonomy): Bacteria > Bacteroidota > Bacteroidia > NS11-12g > UBA955 > JAGKXC01. The sequence continues at coordinate 2,946 of CANGWH010000061.1, read as the reverse complement.
CGTTGATTAGGTAACAGAATATTTAATAAACGAAAATAGTCACCTCTAGGGTGACTATTTTTTTAGTAGCGGGTGAGCCACAAATTTCTAAATTCCTTGAAGGGTATGAAATGGTGGTTGATCTCTATAAATACATGAACAGGTCACTTAACTAACTTGGGGTGTTTTTGTTCTACTCAGCAAAGTTATTGAAGCAGTTAACGGTTCGCTGTTTTTGTGTCTTGTGTTTTTCAATTGGATTAGTTGTCTAAAAAGCCGTCTGCAATTTGAGATACTATTGAATGGTTTGGACTCCATGAATGATATACTTTGTCCGCCCATTTTTTTATTTGTTCAATACATTCTACTGATGTTGTCGCCTTAGTTAGGTCTTTTGCAGTTATTTTCCCTCTCTCTAATGGTTTTGGAACCGCAAGAAATTCATTCGGTCTATTTTGTTTATAAACGTTCAAATAGTTGCTTAGCAACGGAGATTTTTTATAGTTCCAGGTTTGCTTTTTTTCAAGTATCAAATTCAACCTGGTCAGATGGAAATGATTGCTCCACCGTCCGTGAATTTCTGGATGTTGCAAAGCATGAGCATCAACACTTAAAAATCTTGAAATGTGATGTTCAGAATTATTAAAATCCAAAAACTGGAGCCCATTGTTGTAATTGTCCATACACTCAAAGATGCCCTTTTGATAGTTCGCTCCACAAAACTGACACCGTCCTTTGTCGAGAAGTATAATGCCATTTTTATTTGCTTGGTCTATAAAGTCTTGCATTCTTGCGATATCTTTAAATGTGAGCGATATGATTCGTCTGACATTGACAATAATCTTATTGCTTGTTATCAAAGGTCAACATAATCAATATTACAATATTCCTACTCGTTTTTAAAAGTACACTTTAACACTCCAAGAAACAAAAAAAGCCAATCATTCCTGACTGGCTTTTCTTAGTAGCGGGAACAGGACTCGAACCTGTGACCTTCGGGTTATGAGCCCGACGAGCTACCACTGCTCCATCCCGCGATATATTTTCGTAGCCCGTAGGGGAATCGAACCCCTCTTTCATCCGTGAAAGGGACGTGTCCTAACCGATAGACGAACGGGCCATCTAATGGGGCTGCAAATATAGTAATTATTTCAGATTTACCAAAGACTTTAAGAAAAAAATCAATTAACGTTTTCGTAACGGGTAATTCCCCCATCGCCCCACAATTCTTCCAATCGATAAAATTGACGTTTTTCTTCGGAGAATACGTGTACAACTACGTTCACATAGTCTAACAATACCCACTCTGCTTCGTCACTTCCTTCTCTATGTCTGGGCTTTTCGGCCAAGGCCTTTCTTACTTCTTCCTCTACGCTATCGGCCAAGGCATCTACCTGTCTGGCAGATCCACCATGACATAACACAAAAAAATCGGCCATTGCTGATCCTGTTTTCCGTAAATCCAAGGAACAAATATCCAATCCTTTTTTCTCCTGCAGTCCTTTTACTATTACCGCTACCAATGCTTCCACCGGTGTATCGTTGCTCTTTTTAGCCATCAATGCTGTTAATTTGCTGCAAAGTAACAACCATTTTGTCAGAAATTAACGTTTATTCCCATTTAGGAGAAGCCGTTCTTTATTGGACAGCATCGTGCACCTCTACGCAAGATGCTATTTTGGAATTGTTAAATTTACCCAACAGCCCTTCCGTTGTTGCACTTTTTACGGACAATCAAACCGCAGGCAGGGGTCAGCGAGGCAATGATTGGAGTTCCATTCCCGATCAGTCGTTGTCTTTAACCATCGCCCTATCGATTAACCAACACTTGGAACGTGATTGGGTCTTAACCAATAAAATATTGTCTGCGTGTATTTGCGAAACGATGGAAGAAAAAATTGATTCGCTGGTACAATTGAAATGGCCAAACGATGTATTTGTATCGGATAAAAAAATGGGTGGATTATTGATGCAAATTCATCAGGATGCATCGGGCAAATGGTTGTTGTTGGGTATAGGAATTAATGTAGGATTAGTACCAGCATTAGTGTGTGATCGCGCAACTTACGTAAGCGCGCATGCGCAGTTGCCTATTTCAGTGGCAGAATTGGCAAAATTGGTGGTTGATCGAATACAATCATTGGTTCTTAAACAGTTTTGGGATGCTGCATTTTTGGCTAGTTACCGAGAAAAATATCGACGGAAATTGTGGCGAGTAAACGGTAAAATTACGGTGGATTTTTACGAAAATGAGCAGGTGATGGAATCTAAGCAAGCTACGTTGTTGGATGTGGATGATGCTGGAAGAGTAGTGTTAGATTTGGGGAATAATAGGGTCGATTCCTTTCATCATGGCCGCGTTCGAATTGCCACGAAATAGCAATGTTTAGTATTTATTGTAGAAAATAACGGACGATATTAAACCTTTTTGACTATTTTGCAGTCTAAGTAAACAATTGACAGCGAAATAGCTATGAATAGGAAGCATTTTTTTGAATCGTTACTGATGGGTAATAAAAGCACCACCGCTCATGGGGAATTGGAGGAAGAGGGTGGCGTTTTAACCCAGAAGACAGTAAATAGACGAACAAATACGGGGATTGCTGAGTATAAAGGCACTTTTGGTGATGCGGAACTGATGCATTTATTGCGTAGAAGCTTATTTGGGGTGTCGATGGGTGATATTAAAAAGTACCGGGGTAAAACGTTAACACAAGTAATGGATTCCTTGCTTGCACCTTCGGTAACTCAGCCTAGCCCGCCGGTAAACTATTATGGTAATCAGGTAAACGACCCCAATGTTCCTTATGGTTCAACGTGGGTAAATGCACCGCTGGATCCTAATGTAGAACCTAACCGCAAAGGTGGAGTGAAAGCTTGGTTTTGGGGTTTAGCCGCTTTTCAGAATGCAGACCTATTGCAAAAGATGGTTATGTTTTGGCACAACCATTTTGCCATTCAGTTTTT